>CAJBBQ010000091.1 GCA_903951385.1 uncultured Pseudomonadota bacterium | reverse complement strand
TCTTCGTTTTCTGCCTCAAAGCCCATGCTGGTCCATACGTCGGTGGTAACCAAATGCGCGCCTCTGGCCGCATCCATAGGATCAGCAAAAACTTCGAAATGGTTGTTACCGTACAAGTTTGCCCGCTCAGGCTCCACTTCGTAGCCCGGGGGCGTGGAAACGTGCACATTGAAATCCAGCACCTCTGCCGCTTGCAGCCAGGTATTGCAAACATTGTTGCTATCGCCTATCCAAGCCACGGTCTTGCCTTTTATGGAGCCACGGTGCTCAATATAAGTGAATATGTCCGCCAATATTTGGCAAGGATGGTATTCATTGGTTAACCCATTAACCACTGGCACACGAGAGTTCGCCGCAAATCGCTCGATAATCTCTTGCTCAAAGGTCCGTATCATAACGATGTCACTCATGCGCGAGATCACCTGCGCGGCGTCTTCGACTGGCTCACCACGGCCCAATTGCGAATCACGGGTATTGAGGTAAATGGCCGAGCCACCTAACTGCTGCATACCGGCTTCAAAAGACAAGCGGGTACGGGTGCTGGCCTTTTCAAAGATCATCACCAAGGTGCGATCTTGCAAGGGCCAGTATTGTTGGTATGCCTTAAATTGACTTTTAATGATGCGGGTGCGCTCAAACACGTAGAGCAGCTCTTCGCGAGATAAGTCATTGAATTGTAGAAAATGTTTTATTGACATGTGTTTACCGCTTTGCTTCCAAATAACGCTTGCTATTTTTTAACCTAATTTATTAAGTTTCAATTACAACTTATTGTTTTAAAAATTCTTTTATAACAGCAGACAAACGCTTAACCAATTCTTGCGCTTCGTCTTGCTTGATGACCAAAGGCGGCAACAATCGCACCACCTTGTCTGCCGTGACGTTAATTAACAACTTGGCTGCTAAGGCCATTTTAACCAATTCCCCACAAGGCCTATCCAGCTCTATGCCTATCATTAAGCCGGCATTGCGCACCACTTTGACGGCCGGTGTGTCAGCAAACGCTGATTGGAAACCCAATTTAATAAGCTCGCCCATTTTTTCCGCATGGGCACACAAACCCTCATCCTCTATCGCCGCCAATGTCGCCAAACTGGCCGCACAGGCCAAGGGGTTGCCGCCAAAGGTTGATCCGTGTTTACCGTAAACAAATACCTCGGCCGCTTTACCCCTGGCCAAGCATGCGCCTATGGGCACACCGGAACCCAAACCTTTAGCCAAGCTCATGACATCCGGCATAATCGCCGTGTGTTGGTAAGCAAACCAAGTGCCGGTCCGACCTATGCCCGTTTGCACTTCATCAACCATCAGCAGCCAGCCGTGGGCATCGCAAATCTGCCGCAAAGTTTCCAAATAGGCGCTGCTGTCCTTAGGTATATTGATGCCGCCTTCGCCCTGCACCGGCTCAACCAATATGGCCACCACGTTAGGGTTGCTGCTGGCCACTTGCTTGACCGCATCGACGTCATCGTAAGGCACACGTATAAAACCGCTGACCAAGGGTTCAAAACCAGCTTGCACTTTGCGATTGCCGGTTGCTGATAAAGTCGCCATGGTGCGTCCATGAAAGGACTTGTCCATGACAATAATTTCTGGGTTACCAATGCCTTTGTTGTGCCCATAAAGCCTAGCCAACTTGATACTGGCTTCATTGGCTTCGCAACCGGAATTGCAAAAAAACACCTTATCCATGCCCGAGATAGCGCATAACTTATCAGCCAAGGCGTCCTGTTCGGCAATTTGGTAGATGTTCGATACGTGTATGAGCTTGGCGGCCTGCTCACCAATAGCCGCAACCAGTTTAGGGTGCGCATGGCCCAAGCCATTTACCGCAACCCCGGCTAAGGCATCCAGGTATTTTTCCCCGGCTGTATCCCACAGCCATACCCCTTCGCCTTTGGTAAAGGTGACCGGCTGACGCATATAGGTGTTCATTAAATGATCTGACATAGCACTCTTTAATAAAAATTAACCCAAAACAATAATGAAAAACGGCGACCAATGCCGCCGTTGGGACTGAAGTGTGTGGATTGGGTATGGGCCACAGCCTGAATTTACAATCGCTAGTGATCGCTTTAAAGCAAGCACCATTGCATTCATAAATACACGTAAAATAATAAGTGTGAGATTATCTGAAAACCCCGTATTTGGCAAGCTGTAGTCTAGTTGGCTAGCATATTAAAAACAGTGGCTTAGCGCACAAAATCCATGCATAAAATCAAAGCGTTTCGGTTACCCCTCCCTAACTTACCCAATCTAGGCAGCCTATGGATGCTGCTTGCTGCGCTTGGCTTTGCGCTAATGGGCGCATTGGTTAAGCTCGGGGCAACAAAATTCAGCAGCAGCGAACTGGTGTTTTACCGCTCATTATTTGGCTTAATCACGGTAAGCCTATACCTGCGCAGTCAAAAACTAAGTCTAGCCACACCGGTGCTTTTCAAGCAGATGTCACGCGCACTGGTTGGCTTCGCCTCCTTGGTGTTGTTTTTTTACGCCATCGCGCACTTGCCGCTCGCGACCGCCATGACGCTTAATTACACCTCGCCTTTATTCCTCGCCTTATTGTCGCCTTTTTTATTGCAGGAGCCGCTCAAAAGAACGCTGCTATTAGCCCTCATCATTGGCTTTATTGGCGTCAGCTTGCTGCTGAAACCCACTTTAAACAGCGGTAACGCCCTGGCAGGCAGCCTAGGCTTGCTGTCTGGGCTAGGCGCTGCTTGGGCTTATGTGCACGTCAAACAATTGGGGCAGCTAAACGAACCGGACACGCGCACGGTGTTTTATTTCACCTTGGTGTCTACCGTATTGGCCGGATTATGGATGCTGATGGCGCCGCAACTCCATGGCATAGACGGCATAAGCAGCGAACTCCTGAGCGGATTCCATCGCTTGAATTGGCAAGACATGCCGCTGCTAATCGGCTTAGGCGCCACGGCCACCGTTGCCCAATTAGCCATGACGCGGGCCTACCG
>CAJBBQ010000090.1 GCA_903951385.1 uncultured Pseudomonadota bacterium | reverse complement strand
CTTTATGGCCCATTTCTTCGACGATAATGATGGCCGTTTCTTGATCCAATACTTGGTTGATGGTCACCATCATGCCCATGCCCATCAGCGCTTTAATCACTTCACCGGATTTAACCGCCATCTTGTGTGCTAACTCAGCCACAGTGATGGTTTCTGGCACCAATACCTCGTGCACAATGGCCTCGGTTGGGGCGTTGAATGCGTGTTGTGCATCGTCATCGCCCTGGTGTTTGTGTTTGCCTTTAGGCGCGCGCCAGCCAGGCTTGCCGGCCGTGATGTCACCGCGTGTTTTTAATCCGCGTTTTTTATTTTCTGCGTCTGTCCACTCTTTGTTGTTGCCTTTGCCTTTTTTGGCATCTTTACCCAATGCCGGTTTTGCCGCGCCATCTTTGGCCACGGGTTTATGCAAGGTACCTTCAGATAATTTAGCGGCTTTTTCTTTAGCTAACTCGGCTTCGGCCACACGCTTGGCTTCTTCCTCCAAACGCTTTTGCGCTAATTCTTGTTTTTTACGTCGGTCATCGGCTTGCATGGCCGCCAAAGTTGAATGCCTTTTTGCTTCTTGCTCACGCAAGGCAATTTCATCGGCACCGAGCAAATCTTTACGGTTGATGGTTTTAACTGGGGCTTCCGCAACCACCGGTTCTTCTTCAGGCGCGATTTCCGCAAGCTCGGGCTCTACTTCAGGCACAAGCTCCATTTCGACGGCTGACGCTACTTCCTCAACTAGCGCAGCGGCATTGGCTGCCTCTGTGGCTGACGCTTCCATGGCCGCGCTATCTAAAGGCTGTTCAATGACGCGTTTTTTTCTGATTTCAACCTGGATGGTACGGGCCTTACCGGTATTGTCGGTTTTTTTAATTTCCGAGCTGGATTTACGCGTTAAGGTGATTTTATTTTTTGGCGCCAATGTACCGTGCTCTTTACGCAAGTGATCCAGCAAGGCGGTTTTATCCGCTTCGCTTAATTGATCTTCCGCAAGGGATTTATTTACTCCAGCACTTTTTAGCTGCTCTAATAACAGTGCTGTTGGCAATTTTAATTCGCCAGCAAATTGTTCTACGGTTGTTTGTGCCATCTTCTTACTCCAGTGTTCTTTTTCTGCGCTTAATTGCCCAGTATTACTGCTTACGTCTTTAAGCGCTTATGCAAACCAAGGTGCGCGAGCGGTCATAATCAATGTTTTGGCGCGCTCCGCATCCATCGCGGTTAACTCCACCAATTCATCCACGGCCAATTCGGCTAATGCGTCCATGGTGGCAATGCCTTTTGATGCAAGCAAATGTGCCGTCGCTTCGTCCATGCCGTCCATGCCTAACAAATCAGCCGACGCTTCATCCACGCCTTCTTCTTTAGCGATGGCTTCGGTCAACAAAGCCGCACGAGCGCGTTTGCGCAATTCTTCAATGGTGTCTTCATCAAAGGCTTCGATTTCATTCATTTCAGCCAATGGCACGTAGGCAATTTCTTCCAAGGTGCTGAAGCCTTCTTGCACTAAAATTTCGGCTACTTCGGCATCCACATCCAGTTTTTGCATGAACAACTGGCTGACACCAGAGAACTCATCTTGGCTCTTCTGTTCCGCTTGATCCACCGTCAATATGTTCAAGGTCCAACCGGTTAATTCGGAAGCCAAACGCACGTTCTGACCGTTACGACCAATGGCCAGCGCCAATTGTTCTTCGTCCACCACCACGTCCATGCTATGCGTGTCTTCGTCCACCACGATGCTGGTGACTTCAGCCGGTGACATGGCATTGATCACAAACTGAGCCGGTTCTATGCTCCATAACACGATGTCCACGCGCTCGCCGGCTAATTCAGCTGTAACGGCTTGCACGCGTGAGCCACGCATACCCACGCAGGTACCCACTGGATCGATACGTTGATCGTTTGATTTAACGGCAATTTTTGAACGCAAACCAGGATCACGCGCAGCGGCACGGATTTCCAATAAACCTTCTTCTATTTCCGGCACTTCTAATTCAAACAAGCGCACTAAAAAGTCCGGTGTAATACGGGATAAAATCAATTGCGGGCCACGGCCACCACGCTCAATACGAGATAGGTAAGCGCGCACACGATCGCCCACGCGTAAATTCTCTTTTGGGATCATTTGCTCACGTGGCAATAGCGATTCTATGCGACCCACTTCTATGATGGCATTGCCTTTTTCCATGCGTTTAATCACGCCGGTGACCATTTTTTCATCGCGTGCCAAGAAGTCTTCCAGGATTTGCTCGCGCTCGGCTTCACGGACTTTTTGCAAGATCACTTGCTTAGCCGCTTGCGCGCCGATACGACCAAATTCGATGTTTTCTAATGGCTCTTCGTAGTAATCGCCTATGTTTAAGCCTTTAGCGTGCTCGCTCTCTTCGTCGATTTGATAATTGGAGTTCTCCAACAAATCGTACTCAACGTATTGCCAGCGTCTATAGGTTTTGTATTCACCGGTTTCCCGGTCAATTTGCACGCGCACATCGGCGTCATCATGGTGTTTTTTCTTGGTAGCAGAAGCCAACGCCAATTCAAGCGCGATAAATATCACTTCTTCAGTCACATTTTTTTCATGCGCTAACGCATCAACCAATAATAAAATTTCACGACTCATGTTGCTCTCCGACTGTCAATTTGCAGGCTAAGCTGCATTCATTAAATTAAATATTTCTTACTTCTAGGCCACTGTGGCAATGATTTCCGCCATCAAAAAACCGGACTTAAACGCGACTTATCGATGTTGCTGATCGCGATTTTTTGCATCACACCGTCGCACTCAAGCAGCAATTGGCCTGCTTCTACGCCACGCAGTATGCCTAAAAAATTCTTTTTACTGACTGTTTCTTCTTTGTTGTCTTTTGCATTCACGTGCACTTCAGTTACAGCCACACGCAGTTTTACCGAAGCGCGTTCACCGACAAAGCGCATAAAATTGGCTTCGGTCTTTAACACCCGATCCATGCCCGGTGAAGACACTTCCAACCTGTCGTAATCGATGTCGTTTTCAACCGCCAATAGGTTGCCCAATTGGTTGCTGACCAGGCTGCAATCATCAATGTTGACGCTGTCTTTAATATCGACAGGATTAAGCTTGTCGATAAAAACGCGCAGTAATTTGCCGCGATTGGATATTTCCAAATCGACTAATTCGAATCCCAGCTGCTCAACCGCAGTCGTTATCAATGTAGGCAAATCTTGCATTTTAAAACCCTTAAATCACCGCTAAACTTAAAACACATGCACATAAGTTGCAGAAACAAAAAATGGGCACAAAGCCCATCGAAAAATTCTGCGTTCATTATACCAATGAATTCAATGAATTGGAACAACTCAGTGCAATTCATTGCCCTGCTGCGAAGGTAATCACCTTCCCTAAAACTAAAAACCCCCGCTATTTTCATAGAGGGGGTTTAGCCGACCGCACGAGGGCAGTCTGTATAAATAGCTTGGCAGTGACCTACTTTCGCATGCAAGAAGCATACTATCATTGGCGCTGG
>CAJBBQ010000089.1 GCA_903951385.1 uncultured Pseudomonadota bacterium | reverse complement strand
GTTCCAAACTGATGGGTTACCTGTTCCGTAGTAAACCAAGTTTGTACGAGCATCATACGGCCACCAGCCCCATACAGAGCCACCACCATGTTGCCAACCATCTTTAACTGCTTGTGGTTTCAACCATGTACGTGTACCTAACTCTTTTTGACCAATTACTAATTTGTCATTAGGGATAGTGTTGAATGAACCACCTAATTTGTTACCACCGTTTACGTCTTGGTAAACTGATAGTGCGCTGTACTCAGGAGTATCTTTGTTGAAGCCTTCGCCGATTAACATTTCAGCATCAGGACCTGTTGAGTAGGCTTTCCATGCTAATGAACCGTCTTTTAAGTTGTAAGCTGCGATAAAGCAACGTACGCCGAACTCAGCACCTGAACAACCTGTCAATACTTTATCTTTAATGACGTGTGGAGCGTTAGTGTTAGTAGCACCCACTTTTGGATCGTTGATTAAAGTTGACCATACTTTAGAACCTGTTTTAGCGTCTAAAGCAACCAAGTTACCATCGTTTTGTTGTAGGTAGATTTTACCGTCGCCGTAGCCAAGACCGCGGTTTACGTTATCGCAACATAAAACAGCTTGTACTGATGGATCTTGTTTTGGGAAGTAAGACCAAACGATTTTTTGATTGTCGTTTAAGTCAAGAGCGTAAACGTTGTTTGGGAACGCTGTGTGAACGAACATCATGTTACCAACAACTACTGGTGAACCTTCGTGACCACGGTTTACACCGGTAGCGAATGTCCATGCAGCTTTAAGGTTTTTTACGTTACCTTTGTTAACTTGTGCTAAAGCACTGTAACCAGCGTTATCGTGCTGACCACGTGGGTGAGCCCAGTTGTTAGCGTCTTTCATTGCTTTTTCTTGGTCAGCTGCTGCAGATGCTACCATTGGCATAGCCACTGATAAACCAGCCACTAAACCTAGTGCTAATTTGATCTTGTTGATTTGCATATTAATCTCCAAAGTTGTACTACTAAGGGTTTAATAGACCCTTGGCCATTTAACAGCTTTATTGATGCTATCGCAAAAGTTGCTACCTAACGGGGTCTATTTATCATCACATTTTCATGTGCGTGACAGAACTATAAGCCAGTCATAAATGAATTGCAATACATTTGTTACAATTTACTTACAATTAATTGTAAATTACTAAAAATATGTTTTTTAAGTGGCATGATTTAGCCTAAACCCCATGCTAAAATTAAAAAAAATTCATTAAAAATCAAATAGAAAGCCAATTTACCATAATGCAAACTCATAATTACAATTTGTTTCCCGAATTGGCTACTTTAGAACAAAATTGTCTAAAAGCAGGCGATTTGCACCGTATTTATTACGAAGTTTGTGGCAACCCTGAGGGCCAGCCCGTGGTTTTTGTGCATGGCGGGCCTGGTAGCGGCTGCAACCTAACGCAACGGCGTTTTTTTGACCCAGCGCATTACCGCATCGTGCTGATTGATCAACGCGGTTGCGGTCGCAGCGAACCGCAAGGGGCAACCGAACAAAACACCACGGCCGACTTGGTGGCCGACATGGAGGCCATCCGGCAGCAATTGGGGATTAATAAATGGCTGGTCTTTGGTGGCTCATGGGGCAGCACATTGGCTTTGGCTTACGCCGTCCAGCACCCAGAAAGAGTCAGCGGCTTAATATTACGCGGCATATTTTTAAGTCGCGCCAACGAACTGCAATGGTTTCTAGGGCAGGTGCAAACCTTTTTTCCTGAGCCTTGGCATACGCTTTGTGATTTTTTAAATCCCGATGAACGCCACGACCCTTTGGGCGCTTATGAGAAGCGGATTTTTTCTGACGACCCAAAAGTCAATGTGCCGGCGGCCATACGCTGGAATGCCTACGAGAGCAGCATCATGGCATTGTTACCAAGATCAGCCCAAGCTGGGCAAACCATCAATGGCGAAATTGAGCTGGCTCGCGCTCGCGTTCAGATACATTATATAAGGCACGATTGTTTTGTCGGCAAATCGGATTTACTCGGGCAGGTGCAACAACGCTTGAGCCACATCCCCACCATTATCGTACAAGGCCGTTACGACATGGTCTGCCCACCGATTACTGCTTGGGAGCTCAGTCGCGCCATGCCGCATGCGGCATTTCATATGATAGAGGATGCCGGCCATTCCGCCATGGAACCGGGCATCACCTCGGCACTGGTGGCCGCCACGGAAAAATTTAAGGGCTTAAGCTAAGCATGAAACCCAGCTTACCGCAGCGACTTAATAGCAAGCTGGCTCCTGGTCTGCAAAGTGCCATGCATAAGCCGCGCGCCGCCTACGCCAAACAGCGCTACAACACGCCGCTGTTTGTGGCCTATGAAATGTTCGATGCATTTAGACGCCACAACACCCTTAGCCTTTCCGCCTCGCTGTCTTTTTATGCCATGTTCGCCTTGATTCCACTGGTGCTGTTGTTATTCTTTTTACTCAGCCAACTGGTCTTTAGCTCAGACTACGCCACCGTCAAACTGGCCATCATCATGGGCAACTTATTGCCGAAATTTAGCAGCGCCATCATGCTGGAGGTCTACAACACCGCCCAGCAAAAAGCCGCCTGGGGTGCCGCCGGCCTGTTTGTTTTGCTGTGGGCCGTTACGCCCTTGGCCAGCGCCATGCGCGCTGCTTTTTACACCATAGCCAGCCTGGCCGAAGCGCCGTCCTTTATACACCGCAAAGTTAAAGACGTGCTCACCGTGATTGGCATGCTGCTACTGTTCTTCTTGTTTACCTTTGCCGGCCTCATGTTAGAAAAAGTCATCGCTTTTTTAGCCAGCAATCACCCCTACCTGGCCTACGACACGGTCGCCGCGATTGGCTCCTTAATCCTCACCACCCTGCTCATCACGGCTTTTTATTTGGCCTTTTTTCCGGCTCGCCTATATATAAGGCATATATTGATAGGCGCATTATTCACCGCCGTGCTGTGGTTGCTCATGCGCCCTGCCTTCACTTTGTTCCTGTCGCTCAATGAATCGTATGGCTCCATTTTTGGCAGCATGAAGAACCTATTCATTTCCATTACTTGGCTGTACTTTAACTTTGCCGTGTTTTTATTGGGCACAGAACTGGTCGCCACTCTTCGCAAAAAAGACGTGCTGATATTAAAAAGCTTGTTTGCGGCCGAGCCCGGCCAACAAACCCTTGAAGCCAAGGCCAATTATTTAGAAAATTTAATGCAGCGCTTCGGCAAAACTTACCAACAAGGCGAAACGGTTTTCAGCCTAGGCGACGCCAGTCGCAACCTGCACTACTTGGTGCGCGGCCAAGTGCAACTAAAAAAACAAGGCGCCGTGTTGCGCACGGTTGAAGCCGACGAGTATTTTGGTGAAATGGCCTTGCTGTCCAACCTGCCCACCATTGCCGATGCCATAGTCAGTTCGGACAGCGCTGACGTCATCACCATTTACCCAGAAAACATAGAAACACTGTTATTAGACGAACCCAAAGTGGCCATGAAATTTTTACGCCAATTGGCCACGCGATTACAAATGCGCGACAACTAGTTTTATTTTAGAATAAGCGTAACTCAAGACCCCATAGCGACAATTAACATGGCCAAACAACCGACTTCTATGCAAGCGCAACCCAGCCAAATGGAAATCAATCCATTGCTGGCGCTGCTGAATGCCGGCCAACTTGAACAAACCGTGGCCGCCGCAAAAAAACTGCTACCGCGCTACCCGCATGCTTTTATCCTGCATCACCTATTAGGCATCGCCCAAGATGGCTTAATGCAATACGCCGATGCCGTCGTGAGTTATAAAAAAGCCTTGTCCATACAGCCTAGCAGCCCGGAGTTGCACTTTAATTTGGCCATCGCCTTAGGCAACCTAGCTGAGTTGGCCGAGGCAGAAAGCCATTATCGGCAAACCATAGCCCTGCAACCGCAATTCTTTGAAGCCTATGCCAATTTAGGCACGATCTTACAAAAACAAGGAAAATTGGCTGACGCCATCGCCCATTACCGAAAAGCATTAAGCATTAACGAAGATGCCAGAGGGCACTTTAATTTGGGCACAGCCTTACGCGACGAAGGCAAATTGGACGATGCGATTACGCATTTCAAGCGTGCCATAGCGCTGTTCCCCAATTACACCGATGCGCATAATTACTTGGGCGAATGCTTGCGCGACCAAGGCAATATGGAAGACGCCATCAAATGCTACTTAGACGCCTTGCAACTTAACCCGAATCACCCAGGCGCTAACTACAACATGGGGGAATTCCTATACTTAGCCGGTCGCTTTGATGAGGCCGTGGGCCATTTTGAAACATCGCAATTAGACGATTGGCAAGAGCGCGCCTTGTATTGCACCTACAAGGCCGAGCATTTTGACGAATTCAAAACAAAATTGGATGCCATGGTTCGCACTCAGAAAAAACACAATGCGCCACTGCTTGCCACTTTATCCAGCCACTACGCCACCAATTTTGGGGTGGACGACCCGTATAACTTTTGCAAAAACGGCTTTGATTTCGTTTACCAAAAAAGCATAGAAGAACTGGCTAAGCCTAATAGCTCATTCCTAAAAGACTTGCTTAATGACATAGAAAATACCGCCATCGAAGTGCGCGCGCAAGGCATGATCATCAACGGCAAACAATCGGCCGGCAATTTATTCAAACGGCCAGAAGCGTCCTTTAGAAAACTGGGTGAGATTGTCAGGCAAGAATTTTTAAACTACAAAAACCAATTTGCTGGCGCCGATTGCGAGTTGATCAAATCGTTTCCAAAAGAATTGGAATTCACCAGCTCTTGGTACGTGAGGTTGCGCCGCGGCGGTTATGTCGACAGGCACATGCATGAAGTGGGTTGGATAAGCGGCGCGGTGTATCTAGTGTTGCCCACCGACAGAAAAGACCCGCTCGAAGGCTGCTTTGAATACGGCTTACACGGCGACAATTACCCACAAAAACACAACAACTTTCCAGTTGGCATCGCCAGCCCCAAAGTCGGCGACATCGTTCTGTTCCCCTCGTCTTTATTCCACCGCACCATCCCGTTCAACTCAAACGAAGAGCGCATCTGCATCGCCTTTGACCTCAAACCCGACGGCGACATCTTCATACGCTCTAGCTATTAGCTGAACTGACTTAGTTTAGCTCATCCGGTTTATGCCACAATTTGGCGGTGCCAAAGACCAAGTAATTTAATACCGCAATCGCCAAATAACAAAAAGCGATGCTGTAGATAAAATCGCCTAATGGCAATGAATTGGCCAACACGTAAACAAAGCCGCCCACCAACAGCACGCTAACCCCCACGGTCAGACTATTGGCTACTTTTTTTAATAACACTTTCATAATGCCCCCTAAAATAATAAATTAATGCTACTTGTGCTATCTTAACTTTATTAACTAATTTGTTTACATGAATCATAAACAGCCTTGAACCTATGAACGACAACCAACTATTACGCTACAGCCGCCACATGCTGTTGCCACAAATCGGCTACGAAGGCCAAGAAAAACTGGTCAACAGCCATGCCTTAATCGTAGGCGCGGGGGGCTTGGGTTCGCCGGCTGCCTTGTATTTGGCCGCCAGTGGCGTGGGCACATTAACGATTTGTGATTTTGATGCGGTGGATTTAAGCAATTTACAACGGCAGATTATTCACAACATGGCGCGCGTGGGCATGAACAAAGCGCAGTCGGCCAAGCAAGCCATCGCTGAAATCAACCCCGACATCAGTGTGCACGCCATAGAAGAAAAAGCCGACGAAGCAAGCTTGGCTGCATTAGTTGAAAAAGCCGATGTGGTGCTCGATTGCAGCGATAATTTTGCCACCCGTTACAGTTTAAATCGCCTCTGCGTGGCCCTAAAAAAACCACTGGTATCGGGTGCCGCCATCGGTTTTGAAGGACAAATTACCGTTTACGATATGCGTAACAGCAACAGCCCTTGTTACCACTGCTTGTTCCCCGACAGCAGCGAAATCAGCGGTGAAGACAACGCCATGCGCTGCGCTAGCCACGGGGTATTTGCGCCACTGGTGGGCATCGTGGGCACGACCCAAGCTGCTGAAGCATTGAAGTTATTGATGGACATAGGCGAGAGTTTGCAAGGCCGTTTGCTCTTGCTCGATGCGCTTAATATGGAATGGCGCACCATTAAGCTCAACCCAGACCCAGCCTGCCGTGTATGCGGCGAAGGCCACTTAGCCGCGCAATAAATTGCGCATAGGCTGTGTTAAAATAACGGCCATGACAACGCACACCACCCCGCTCGATACACCCGCGATTAAAGAGCTCGCCAAATCATTTGACCCCAAAACCATAGAAAGCCATTGGTATCAATTTTGGGAGAGCAAAGGCTATTACGCGGCTGGCTTAGACCAATCCAAGCAAAATCATTTTTGCATACTGCTGC
>CAJBBQ010000088.1 GCA_903951385.1 uncultured Pseudomonadota bacterium | reverse complement strand
GCTTAATAAACTGGCAATCTTGCTTTGCAAGGCTGGGCCTTTTAAGCCTAAATGCGTAGTCAGGCTTTCGCCTATTTGGTAGCCCACGGTCAGCACCGGATTCAGCGAAGTCATGGGCTCTTGAAAGATCATGGCAATTTTAGCCCCGCGAATTTTGCGCATGCTGACGTCATCAAGTTGCGTTAGATCTTGCACGCCGGATTCACCGTCGTTAAATAGAACCTGACCGCTGGTCAAACGCAATTGTTTAGACAGTAAGCCCATAATCGACAAAGCCGTCAAGCTTTTACCACTACCGGATTCGCCGACCACGCAAGTGGTTTTGCCTGGCAATATGCTAAAGCTGACCTGCTTGACCAATAAGCGATCGGCGGCGTTTTTAGGCGCAACGCTAATGTTTTGTAACTGCAATAAGGGGACAAGGGAGTTCATATTAGCCAGTAAAATTTAGCATGAATAAGCATTAAGCGATCTATGACTTAATCTGCAGGTAAGCAATGGCCGCATCCAGGCTCAATTGCTGCTGCTGATCCGGCGCGTCAGCGCGCATGGGCTTCAAACTGACTTGTTGTGTGTTCACTTCATCGTCACCTAAAATAATGGCGTAGCGCGCTTGGCTTCTGTCGGCTTTCTTCATTTGCGATTTAAAGCTGCCGCCGCCTGCGTGCAAGACAACTTGCAAACCTGCTTGACGTAGCTTTTCTGCCAATGCAAACGCTGCTTTTTCTGCCAACTCACCAACGTTAACCAAATACACGTCTGGGGCATCATCGGCCACCACACCGTATTCTTGCATCAACAAAAAAACCCGCTCCAAACCTATGCCGAAACCGCATGCTGGTGTCGCTTCACCGCCCAATCGTTCAACCAAACTGTCGTAACGGCCGCCACCAGCTATGGTGCCTTGCGCGCCCAGCTTAGTGGTCACCCATTCAAACACGGTGCGATTGTAATAATCCAGCCCGCGAACCAAACGTGCATTAATGGTGAAGGCCACACTTGCTTCCCTTAACAATGCACACAGACCATCAAAATGCGCGCGGGTTGCATCGCCCAAGCAATCAATTAATTTTGGGGCCGCTTCACACAAGGCTTGCATGCGTGGGTTTTTGCTGTCCAAAATGCGCAAGGGGTTGCTGTGGAGGCGGCGTTTGGCATCCTCGTCCAAGCTGTCAAGGTGCTGCTCAAAATAGGCTATTAAAACTTCACGGTAAGCGGCACGCTCATGCGCATCGCCTATGCTGTTTATTTGCAACTCGACATCACTGATGCCTAGCTCACGCCACAAGCGTGCCAACAACACAATTTGCTCAGCGTCCACTTGCGGGCTATCAAAGCCAAAGGCTTCCACGCCTATTTGATGAAATTGCCGTTGACGGCCTTTTTGCACGTTCTCATGCCTAAACATGGCGCCGCTGTACCACAAGCGCACCGGCCCATTGTAAGTTAGGTTGCTCTCTATGACGGCGCGCACGCAGCCGGCTGTGCCCTCTGGGCGCAAGGTCAGCTTGTCACCATTGAGGGCGTCTTGCCAAGCGTACATTTCTTTTTCGACGATATCGGTGTGTTCACCTACCGAGCGCACAAACAGATCGGTGCTTTCCACCAAAGGCATGCGTATGTTCTTGTAGCCGTATTGCGCCAGCACGCGGCGTGCCGTGTCTTCTAACTTAAACCAGAGCGGCGTGTGCTCGGGCAAAATATCGTAAAAGCCTTTGATACTTTGAAATTTACTGGGTTTGGTTTTGCTTGTGTTATCCGGCATGCTTAAATGGCTTTAATGGCTATGGTTTTTTGGCTGACAGGACTGGCAGTAGGCTGATGCAATTTTCCACCAAGGGCGTAATGGGTTTGCACGTAATCCTCTACTATGGCTTGGAATTCTTCGGCGATGCGATCGCCTTTTAGGGTCACGGTTTTTTCCCCATCGACAAACACAGGCGCCACCGGCGTTTCGCCTGTGCCTGGCAAGCTAATGCCAATGTTGGCTAACTTGGATTCACCCGGACCATTGACCACGCAACCCATGACCGCCACGTTTAAGTTTTCTACGCCGGCATAACGGCCTCGCCAATGCGGCATTTGCTGCCTTAAATAGGCTTGGATTTGCATGGCCAATTCCTGGAAATAAGTCGAGGTAGTGCGCCCGCAGCCTGGGCATGCGGTGACCAATGGCGTGAATGAGCGTATGCCCATGGTTTGTAAGATTTCTTGCGCGACAATGACTTCTTTGCTGCGCGATTCATTCGGCTCCGGCGTCAGGGACACGCGTATGGTGTTGCCTATGCCGCGTTGCAAAAGCAAAGCCAAGGCGGCCGTGGAGGCCACTATGCCTTTCGAGCCCATGCCCGCTTCCGTTAAGCCTAGGTGCAAGGGGTAATCGCAACGGCCAGCCAAATCGGTGTAGACGGTGACCAAATCTTGCACGTTGCTAACCTTACAAGAAATGATGATTTGATTGGGCGGCAGACCCAATGCCACGGCTTGTTCGGCACTTTCTATGGCAGATTGGATCAAGGCTTCACGCATCAGTGCATCGGCACTTAGTGGTGTGCTTAACTTGGCGTTATCGTCCATCATTTGCGCCATTTTCACTTGGTCTAAACTGCCCCAATTAACGCCTATGCGCACGGCTTTTTTGTAAGTCACTGCCGCTTCTATCATGGCCGCAAACTGTTCATCGCGCTTGGAGCCTTTGCCCACGTTGCCTGGGTTGATACGGTATTTAGCTAAGGCCTGGGCGCAGTCTGGGTACTGCGCCAACAATTTGTGCCCGTTGTAATGAAAATCGCCGACCAAGGGCACGTTACAACCAAGGGCATCCAAGCCCTGGCGTATGGTGGCAACTTGCGCCGCCGCTTCTGGCGAATTAACCGTAATGCGGACCACTTCACTGCCCGCTTGCCACAGTTCAAACACTTGGGCTATGGTCGCCTTGGCATCCGCGGTGTCGGTATTGGTCATGCTTTGCACCACCACCGGACTGGCTAGCGTGCCGTTCAAGCCGCCGCCAACCGGCACGTGCGCTATCATCACCTGCAGGGTTGGGCGTGAGGCATGCAACTGGGATAGATTCATGGTAATCGTGTTCTCTTATTCAAGGGTCAGGCGGGCCGTGTTGTTAAATGTTTTGCTGGCCACGTCGACCGACTTCCCCATGTAATCTAGGGAGGTGGCTTTAGCATTGCCTAGCCATACAAACAAGGGTGGCTGCGCCTCAATCTTATCGCTGCTGTTGGCCGTGAGCATTTTTTCAAAGAGCACGGCCCCGGATTTATCTTTGACTTGCACCCAGGCCTTATCGGTCACGGATACGGTCAGCCAAGCACGGTTGCCAACGGCATTGGCTTTCGCCTCAGTCGGCATGCTCATGTCCGAACTAGGCCTTAACTGCAAGCCATCGTTGCTAGCCACGGCTGCCGGACTTGGTTTAGCCTTAGCAGGCGCCAGTTCAGTCTGGGCTGGGCTAGGCAATGTATCGGCCAAATTGGTAGCGACCGAATTGGTGCCAATGGAATTAGCTGTGCCAACCTCGGCTGCGGGAGGGCTGGCGGACTCGGCTAAGGTGGTGGGCGCTGTGGTCAATTCGGGCAAGGCGACGGGCGACACCACTTCATTATTGCTAGTCAAATCCGTCGTAACGGACGCAGACTGCTCTACTTGGAAATACCAGACCACTAAAACCAGCGATAGAACAATCGCCGCGTACTTGAACCAAGGCCTACTCTTCTTCACTAATTGTACGTGCGGTATAGATGTCTGCACATTAAGGCTGGTAGGCGTGTTATCCGGAACGCGCTGACGGTAGCTATCAAGCAAAGGCTCGGCATCCAACTCTAATAAACGCGCGTAATTACGGATAAAACCACGCGTGGCCATAGGCTGTGGCAAGGCTGAAAAATCATCGCTTTCCAATGCGCTGATTTGCTTTATGCTTAAGCGCAAGGTATCGGAAACGGCTTGCACACTCAGGTTTTTAGCGTTTCTAGCGGCGGCTAAGGCCGCACCCAATGGCGGCAACTCTGCGGCCTGGCTG
>CAJBBQ010000087.1 GCA_903951385.1 uncultured Pseudomonadota bacterium | reverse complement strand
TAGCCATACCGTCAACGGCGTGGCCGCCTTGCACAGTGAGTTGTTGAAGCAGCATTTGTTTGCCGATTTCGATAAAATTTACCCGGGCAAAATGACCAATGTAACCAATGGCATTACCCCGCGTCGTTGGCTCAACCAAGCTAACCCAGGCTTAACCGCTTTGATCGAAAAAGCCATAGGCGCCGGCTTCAAAAAGGACCTCACGCAAATCAAAAAAATCACGCCTTTGGCCGATGATGCCGATTTTCGCAAGGCCTTTGCTAAAGTGAAGCTGGCCAATAAACAACGTTTGGCCGACAAGATAGAGCAAAAGACCGGCATTAAACTCAATGTAAACAGTTTGTTTGATGTGCAAATTAAGCGCATACACGAATACAAACGCCAGTTGCTCAATGTCTTGCACGTCATCACCTTGTACAACCGCATACGCCGCGGTGAAAAGGCATCACGCCGCGCACCATTATTTTTGGTGGTAAAGCCGCGCCGGGTTATTGGATGGCCAAACAAATCATCCGTTTGATTAATGACGTGGCGGCCATCGTAAACGAAGACGTGGCGGTGGGCGACCAACTTAAAGTGGTGTATTACCCTAACTACGAGGTGTCGGCGGCAGAGATCCTATTCCCAGGTAGCGATTTGTCCGAGCAGATCTCCACGGCCGGCACCGAAGCCAGTGGCACCGGCAACATGAAAATGGCGCTCAACGGCGCGCTCACCATAGGCACTTTGGATGGTGCTAACGTCGAGATCATGGAAGAAGTGGGCTTGGAGAACATCTTTATTTTTGGCCTGACCACGCCGCAAGTGGCTGAGACCAAGGCTAACGGTTACAAGCCGCGTGATTATTACGAAGCCAATGCCGAGTTGAAGCAGGTGTTGGACATGATAGCGAGTGGCTTCTTCTCGGTAGATGAACCTAATCGCTACCAAGCCGTGGTGGACAATTTGCTCAATAACGGCGACCAGTATTTGTTGTTAGCCGATTACGCTAGCTACATTGAAACCCAAGACCGTGTCGGGCAGTTGTATCAAAAGCCGGACGAGTGGACACGCATGGCGATTTTAAATGTGGCCAACATGGCTAAATTCTCTAGCGATAGGGCCATAGGCGATTACGCTAGAAACATTTGGCAGGCTAGCCCCAATTACTAAGTTGCCATTCGCGGATTAAATTGCGCTCCTACAGGCCGTTGCTTATCTTTTTTCTTTGTAGGCCGGGCTTCAGCCCGAGGTTCAGGCGTTAGGTATTTTTGTCGGACTAAAGTCCGACCTACGGTTTGTATCTGATAGAATTCAGCTTTCGCCATTGCACTTAATTTTTAACCCAATTTCATGACTCCAACTAACGCAACCTCTCCTATGCTTAGTCTGCGTGGCAGCGCAGCTTTATCCCCATTTCGCATTGATAAAATCTTGGCCAGCTTGCAAGCCAAAGCCGGTGCATCCAGCAATATCAAGCATTTGTATGCGGAGTTTAGGCATTTCGTTTGGACTAAAAACGCGGCTTTAGGCGCGGCGCAGCAAGCACGGTTGGAACAGGTGTTGACCTACGGTCCGCAGTTGCCAGCAGAAGACCCGTCGGGTGAATTTTTCTTGGTGTTGCCACGCATAGGCACCATCTCGCCTTGGGCGTCACGCGCGACCGACATCGTTCAGCATTGCGGTTTGCCCGAAGTGCAAAGGGTGGAGCGTGGCGTGGCCTATTACGTGCAAACCCTTAACGGGCAAGCCATGACGCCTGCCGAGCGTCAGCTGTTGTTACCGCTGATACACGACCGCATGACCGAAGGCGTGTTTGCCAATTTGCAAGACGCCGAGCAGCTCTACCATAGCGATAGCCCTAAGCCATTAAGCCGTGTGGACCTATTGCAAGGCGGTAAAGCCGCCCTGGAAAAAGCCAATGCTGACATGGGCTTGGCTTTGTCGCCCGATGAAGTGGATTATTTATTCGATAACTTCACTAAAATCCAACGCAATCCCACCGATGTGGAATTGATGATGTTTGCCCAAGCCAACTCCGAGCACTGCCGCCATAAAATATTCAATGCGGATTGGGTGATAGACGGCGAGGTGCAAGACCTGTCTTTGTTTGCCATGATACGCAATACCCATAAGCTCAATCCAGGCAAAACCGTGGTGGCGTACTCGGACAATTCATCCATAGTCGCGGGTCAGGCGCCCGGCACAAAAACCAAACGTTTCTATCCGACCGCGGACGGTGCATACCGCTTTGTTGAAGAAGAAATGCATTATCTGATGAAGGTGGAAACGCATAACCATCCTACCGCTATTTCTCCTTTTGCCGGTGCGGCGACTGGGGCCGGCGGCGAGATTCGTGACGAAGGCGCAACCGGCAGCGGCTCCAAGCCCAAAGCCGGCTTAAGCGGTTTCTCGGTATCCAATTTGGCCATACCCGATTTCATTCAACCTTGGGAACAAGCCGCTTACGGCAAACCGGGTCGTATCGCTTCGCCGTTCCAAATCATGATAGACGGTCCATTAGGCGGCGCCGCTTACAGCAACGAGTTTGGTCGTCCTAACATTGCCGGTTATTTCCGCACCTTTGAATTGGCTAGCGTGGATGCCAAGGGTCAAAGCGAAATGCGTGGCTACCACAAGCCGATTATGTTGGCCGGCGGCATAGGCAATATTTCTGCCCAGCATGCTAAAAAGAACCCTATCCCTGCGGGCGCGGCCCTTATTCAATTGGGCGGCCCGGCCATGTTGATTGGTTTGGGTGGCAGCGCAGCTTCTAGCATGGACACCGGCAGCAACGTGGAAAATCTGGATTTTGATTCGGTGCAACGCGGTAACCCAGAATTGGAAAGACGCGCGCAAGAAGTGATAGACCGTTGCTGGCAATTGGGTGAGGCCAACCCGATTTTGAGCATACACGATGTCGGGGCCGGTGGTATATCCAATGCTTTCCCTGAATTGGTCAACGATGCCGGCGTCGGCGCAACATTCCAATTGCGTGACGTGCACAATGAAGAGCCGGGCATGTCGCCACGCGAATTATGGAGCAACGAAGCGCAAGAGCGTTACGTGATGGCTATACTGCAAGAGGATTTGCCACGCTTCAAAGCGATTTGCGAACGCGAGCGTTGCCCGTTTGCGGTGGTCGGCGTGGCGACAGCCGAGCGCCATTT
>CAJBBQ010000086.1 GCA_903951385.1 uncultured Pseudomonadota bacterium | reverse complement strand
GTTGCAAGCCAGTGGTGGCCGGGCGTTTGTCTTGTCCACCAGCTTGCGCGCCATGCGTGAAATACATGCTTTGTTAAAAGAGGCTTTTGCGGAAAATGGCATAGAAAGCCCCTTGTTGCTGCAAGGCGACAGTTCGCGCACCGAGTTGTTGGACCGCTTCCGCTTATTGGGCAACGCGGTTTTGGTCGGTTCGCAAAGTTTTTGGGAAGGCGTGGACGTGCGCGGCGAAGCCTTGAGCGTGGTCATCATAGATAAGTTGCCGTTTGCGCCGCCGGATGACCCGGTCTTGTCCGCTCGCGTCGATAAACTCAATGCCGAAGGTAAAAATGCTTTCATGGAATACCAATTGCCCTACTCGGTGATCACCTTAAAGCAGGGCGCCGGCCGTTTGATACGCGATGAAAAAGACCGCGGCGTGCTGATGCTTTGTGACCCGCGCTTAATTAGCAAAAGTTACGGCAAACGCATTTGGCAAAGCTTGCCGCCGTTTAAGCGCACGCGCGACTTAGCCGAGGTGCAAGCTTTTTTCCAAACGCCAGAGCAAGCGTGATGCTGCTTATTCCCGAATCCGACTACCAATTAAGCGCCATACGCGCGCAGGGAGCGGGCGGGCAAAACGTCAACAAAGTCTCCAGTGCCATCCACCTGCGTTTTGACATAGCCGCGTCCAGTTTGTCTGAGAGTTTGAAAGCGCGGCTGCTGCAATTAAAAGACAGCCGCATCAGTGAGCAAGGCGTGTTGGTGTTAAAAGCCCAGCAATACCGCACCCAAGAAGCGAACAAAAAGGACGCCATTCAGCGCTTGCACGATATCGTCAACGCGGCCAATAAAGTGTTGCCCACCCGATATGCCACACGGCCCAGTTACGGATCCAAACAAAGGCGCTTAGAAAGTAAAACCCAGCGTGGCCAAATTAAGCGTATGCGTGGCAAAATAGCGGCTGATTAAAATGAACAGTAAGCCCAAGTGAATTTACTCGCCTTTGATACCTCCACGGAATACCTATCGCTAGCCTTAATCAAGGGCGAGGCGTCCTATGTGTTCCAAGTGAACGCCGGGCAAACCCACTCGCAAGTCATTTTGCCGCAGATAGAAAGCTTGTTGAAGCAAGCCAATTTGCAATTGGGCGATTTGCACGGCCTGGCTTTTGGTGCCGGCCCCGGTTCGTTTACTGGCGTGCGCATAGCCGCCGGCGTTGCGCAAGGCTTAGGCTTAGGCGCCAATTTACCGGTGTTGGGCGTGTGTACCTTGTTGGCCCTAGCGCAAGCCAGTGGCGCCAATAAAGTCATCGCCTGTTTGGATGCGCGCATGGGCGAGGTTTACCATGCCGCTTACGAGAAAGTTGGCGCGCAATGGCAAACCCTGGCCGAACCGACGGTGTGTAAACCCGAAGCGGTGCCGGTTTTATTGGGCGCCGGCTGGACCGGCGTCGGCAGCGGTTGGCAGACTTACCCAGAGACCTTGGCAGCAGTGTATAGCGGCCAGTTATTGGCCACGCAGCCCGATTGTTTGCCATCGGCCATGGCCATACTGGCTTTAAGCCAAGCGGATTTTGCCGCCGGACAGTCCTTGCCAGCTGGATCCGCCATGCCTATATACGTGCGCAATCGGGTGGCCCTTAAAACCGCCGAACGTGACCTGGGTAAATCGCTGTGATGGTTCATTCCAAACTGCCGTATGGCCTGACGGCCAACGACCAATTCCTGCCCATGCACATGACGGATTTGGATGCCATCATGGCCATAGAACCGGTGATCTACCCTTACCCTTGGACGCGGGGTAACTTCAGCGATTCTCTAAATGCCGGCTACACGGCGCGAGTGCTGTGGCGTGATAAAGTCATCATAGGCTATGCCTTGATGATGCTGGTGTTGGATGAAGCACATTTGCTTAATTTAAGCATCGCGCAAGCCTACCAAAAGCAAGGCTTAGGCCGATGCCTGTTGCAGCACATGGTGGATTTGGCTAAACAGCAGCAAGCAGCCAATATGTTCCTAGAGGTGCGCATGAGTAACGTCAGTGCCATTGCGCTGTATGAAAATACCGGCTTTAATGAGATGGCCATTAGACGCGGCTATTACCCAGCCAAAAACGGCCGCGAAGATGCCGTGCTAATGGGTTTGGCCATAGGATAAGCGACGCTATTAAATAAGACTCCTTAACAAAACCCCATGAACAAAAACCCAAATACAAAAGACCAGGCCACCCCTGCGATGACGCAAGAAGACGTGTTGCGCGAATTGGAATTGCTGCCTATGTGGCATTTGCGTGCCGGCTTTGCTCCGCTTGCGCCTGAAGTCCACGC
>CAJBBQ010000085.1 GCA_903951385.1 uncultured Pseudomonadota bacterium | reverse complement strand
GCAGCCAAACGGCGTATGCCCTCGCGGTTCATGGTCAGTTGCACGGCTTTAACGGTAGGGATCACGGTGGCCATGCCAGCCGCTTCTATGTCGGCTAGGGTGGCAGTATTGAGCGCCTCGATTTCCGGCACGATGAGGTGCGGTTTTTCTTTGGCAATTAAGGCTCGCAGCGCGGCATCGTCGGTCATGTCTATGGTGTAAGCACGATGCGCCACTTGTTGGCCGGGGGCATTGTCGTAACGATCAACGGCTATCACTTCCACCCCTAATCGTTGCAAGGCAATGATGACTTCCTTACCAAGTTCGCCGCTACCAAGCAGCATGACGCGGGTGGCATTAGGGCTTAATGGGGTACCAATTTGCATGGGATGCATTCCGTTTTGAATTGATGCCATCATACCATGTGAGGGCCATACCGTCATTGCTGATGCATGGCTTTAGCCATTGATCGCTGCATAAGCATGGCCACAGATGCACACGGATTAACACAGATAAAAACCAAACACGATGTTGATTAAATCTGTGTTTATCGGTGTTTATCTGCGGCTAATGGATAGAAAAATACTTACTCGGAGATTTTGGCGCTGATTTGGTATTTATCCATGCGGTAGCGCATGGTCATGCGGGTGATGCCTAGCTTGCGCGCGGCTTCGGAAACATTGTTGCGGCTGTCTGATAGCACCTTGAGCAAGATGGCTTTTTCGGTTTCATACAAAGTTGCATGGCCCGCCACCTGCGCCAAGGCCTCACTGTTAGACGGGCCACCCACCACCAAATCAGCACTGCTAATTAAGCTGTTCTGGCAAAGCAACATGGCCCGACTGACTTGGTGTTTGAGTTCACGCACATTACCCGGCCAAGCATAATCACTCAGCGTCGCAATGGCATCGGCAGAAAAAGTGGGCGCAGCCAAGCCATAGCGTTTGGCTGTTTGGTTGGCAAAGTGCCGCGCCAACAACAAGGCATCGCCAGCACGCTCACGCAAGGGCGGCATGCTGATGCTCATGACATTTAAGCGGTAATACAAATCTTGCCTAAAATGCCCTTGCAAAGACATCTCGTGCAAATCGCGGTTGGTAGCAGCAATGAAGCGCGCTGGCACTGGCCGCTCTTTGGTTGAACCTAAGCGTCGCACCATGCGGCGCTCCAGCACATTTAGCAGCTTGGCTTGCAGACTTAAAGGCAGCTCACCGATTTCGTCCAAAAATAAAGTGCCCTCTTCGGCCGCTTCGATTAAGCCAGGGCGACTGGAAACGGCGCCGGTAAAGGCGCCCTTCTCGTGGCCAAACAATTCGCTTTCCATGAGCTCGGCCGGCAAGGAAGCGCAATCGATGTGCACAAACGGTTTGTCTTTATTTGGGCAAGAGGCATGCAACAAGCGAGCGGCCACATCCTTACCGGTGCCGGTTTCACCACTGATCAAGACAGTGGGCGGCACAACGTCATCGGCCACGAACTGGGCAATGCGCTTAATTTGGCCTTTGATGTTTTCCATGGCCAGGCTTTCACCCAGCATTTCCACGCCTTCCACCGCATGCGCATTGCGTTGGCGCGAATAATCCAAACTGTTGCTCTGTGATGTGGCGGCTTCCACCTTTTGCACCGACAACAGCAACTCTTCTAAGTCTATGGGCTTTTTAAGGTAGTCCACCGCCCCCTGCTTGATGGCATGCACGGCATCGCTGATCTCACCAAAGGCGGTCATCACGATCACGGCGGCATTTTTAGCAATCAACTCGGCCAATATCTCCAAGCCGTTACCATCGGGCAAACGCATGTCCAATAACACCAAATCGGCGGCAAACTGCTTGGCGATGGCGCGGGCATCTTGCAGGCTTTCCACGTGCTCGCACTCGTAACCGGCTTTTTGCAATTTACGCATCACCGCCCGCGCGAACAACACCTCGTCTTCCACAATCAAGACTTTGGCGGGTTGCTTAAGAGCGGTGGCTTT
>CAJBBQ010000084.1 GCA_903951385.1 uncultured Pseudomonadota bacterium | reverse complement strand
TTTGCCGTCGCCTATCTTGCCAGTGTGCGCCGCTTTAATGATGGCTTCCATGGCTGAATCAACGATGTCGTCCGACACCACCAATTCCAATTTGATTTTAGGCAAAAAATCGACCACGTATTCTGCACCGCGGTAAAGTTCCGTGTGTCCTTTTTGTCGACCAAAGCCTTTTACCTCTGTTACCGTTAGGCCATTCACACCGATACTCGACAAGGACTCGCGCACTTCGTCTAACTTGAATGGCTTAATGATTGCTTCGATTTTTTTCATGCTGGTCGAACTCCATAAAATAGGTGGTTACTAGGTGTTAACAGTATAGTTGCTTTCATTAAAGACCGCATCAAACTGTATGCTAAGTCTGTGCAGTGCTATTTGCGTTTCAATACTACTAGAGCAGGCATTAAAAATCCAGTTTAGCGGTAATCGGATAGCGCCGGTCTTTTCCGAAATTCTTGTGGCTAATGCGCACGCCTACTGGCGATTGCCTGCGCTTGTATTCATTGCTATCAATCAGCTTAAGCACACGCGTCACGTCTGCCGGTGCAAAGCCCATGGCCAAAATGTCCGCGCGGCCCAAATCTTGCTCAACGTAGGCAGCCACAATCGCGTCTAACACCGCGTAGTCCGGCAAGCTATCCTGGTCCGTTTGATCGGCACGCAACTCGGCCGACGGCGGCCGCGTAATGATGCGCTCAGGGATGACAGGCGAAAGCCCATTGCGGTAAGCACACAAGCGATAGACCAAGGTTTTGAACACGTCTTTGAGCAAGGCGAAGCCGCCCGCCATGTCGCCGTATAAGGTGCAATAACCAACGGCCATCTCACTCTTGTTGCCGGTAGTGAGCACCATGCTGCCAAATTTATTCGACAAGGCCATCAGCAGCATGCCGCGAATTCTGGCTTGTAGATTTTCTTCGGTGGTATCGAATGGTAGCCCGGCAAATTCTGGCGCCAAGGTTGCTTTAAAGCCCTCAAACAATGGGCCTATAGGCAAGATGCTGTACTTCACGCCTAAACGCTTAGCCATATCGATGGCATCGTCCACGCTGATATTGGCGGTAAATTCCGATGGCATCAACACGGCATGCACTTTGTCTGCACCCAAGGCATCGACCGCGATGGCCAAGGTCAAGGCAGAATCCACCCCACCCGATAAGCCTAAGACCACCCCAGGGAAACGGTTTTTTGCCACGTAATCGGCCAAGCCTAATGTTAAAGCTTGGTAAACCGAGGCTTCTTGCGACAAGGCCGGCGCTAGCGGCTGGCTTACTAGCTTACCCGCATCCAAAGTTACCGTGGCCAAGGCCGTTTCAAACGCCGGCAAATGCTGGGTTACCTGACCATCGGCCGCCACTACCATGGAGCCGCCATCAAACACCAATTCATCCTGGCCGCCCACGCTATTTAGGTAAACGATGGGCAGTGCCAATTCCATCGCGCGCTCACGCAACACGCTTAATCGGCTGGCTTGCTTTTCCAAATCAAACGGCGACGCATTGATCACCAACAACAGTTCGGCTCCCGCCGCACTAGCTAGGCGAGCCGGCTCTGCTTGCCAGATGTCTTCGCAAATTAACAAGCCCAGTTGGACACCTTGATGGCTAAACACCAAGGGCGCATGACCCGGGCTGAAATAGCGCTTTTCATCGAATACGCTGTAATTAGGCAAGGCTTGCTTGTGGTAGGTCGCCACAATTTTGCCGCCTTGTAAAACCGATGCTGCGTTGTAACATACGCCATTTAAAGCCTGTGGATGGCCAACCACCAAGGTCATGGCCGGCACCGCCAAACTTAAAGCCTGCAAGGCCGCATCGCATGCTTGCAAGAAATCGCTGCGCAACAACAAGTCTTCTGGCGGGTAGCCGCACAAAGATAACTCGGGGGTGAGCAAGAGCGTGGCGCCTTTGGCTTGCGCCTCATTTGCGCTGGCAATGATTTTTGCTTGATTGCCGACCAGATCGCCGACCAAACAATTAATTTGTGCGATAGCGACTATCAATAGGAACCGCCCGCTTCTTTGAGTAAATTTGCAATGTCACTATGCTGGCCTTTAAGCGCATAGACCAAGGCCGTCAGCCCGTATTGGTCTTTTGCTTTGAGTTTCACTTGATGAGCCAGCAGCAATTTCACCGTCTCCAACTGACCATTGCTCACCGCTATGTGCAATATGGGGGTGCCTTCTGCATCCAAATTATTCACGTCCGCACCCGCTTCGATTAAGGCTTTGGCCGCCGCCACTTTGGATTTTTTCACTGCCCAAGTTAAGGCCGTCCATTTGGCCAAATCTTTTTGATTAACCGTTGCCCCGCGCTCTATCAACAAACTGACC
>CAJBBQ010000083.1 GCA_903951385.1 uncultured Pseudomonadota bacterium | reverse complement strand
GGGGTGGAGTTTTTTGTTTGTGACGGCGAGTTATTGGTTAACGAGATGGCGCCACGCCCACACAATTCGGGGCATTACACGATAGATGCGTGCATAACCAATCAGTTTGAACAGCAAGTGCGCGTCCTAACCGGCTTGCCATTAGGCAGCGCTAAGCAACACAGTTCGGCGGTCATGGTGAATTTGTTAGGCGACATATGGCCATCACCTGACGTGGCGCCAGCCTGGTTAGCGGCCTTGACTCAAGCGCAACTGAAAATGCATTTGTACGGCAAACATGCCGCACGCGCTGGCCGAAAAATGGGCCATTACACCGTGCTCAGTGCCAACCGCGATGAGGCGATTAAGTTGGCCATGCAGGTGCGCACTGAATTAAACATTGATACTTAACATAGCTACTTAACTTAGGTAATTAACTTAGGTAATTAACTTAGGTAATTAAAGCCCGGCAATAAAAAGCCGCATCGGCGAATGCCGGGCATAAAAAAGCCGAACATAGGTTCGGCTTTTTTATGCATTTTAAGCTTATTCGGCTTTAGCTTTAGGCGCTGCCTTAGCTTTTGGAGCGGCTTTCGCTTTAGGCTCAGCGGCTGCTTTAGCCTTAGGTGCGGCTTTAGCTTTAGGTGCTGCAGCGGCTTTCGCTTTTGGGGCAGCGGCAGGTTTAGCTGCTTTTTTCGCTACCGGTGCGGCTGTGCCAGCCATCGCTTTAATCGCAGCGTTTAAGCGGCTTTTATGACGTGATGCCTTGTTTTTATGGATGATGTTTTTGTCCGCAATACGGTCAATCACGCTCACGTTTTCGCTGTAAGCAGCTACTGCGGCTGTTTTGTCGCCAGCTTCCACTGCTTTAATGATTTTTTTGATCGCGGTACGCAAAGTAGAGCGCAAACTTGCATTGTGAGCGCGTTGCTTTACTGCTTGACGAGCACGTTTTCTTGCTTGTGCGGTATTTGCCATCTGTGTTTTTTCCTAAAAGTCGCCTAAAAGCTATTCAAAATACGAAGCCCGCAATAATAGCCATTTTATAAAAGTATTGCAAGTTAAAATAAGCTAAATATCCCAGTCATTTACCCGGCCAATTACTGCCTGATAGAGGCTAGCATGTTAAAATCACGCGGTATGCGTTTAGCCCACTATTTTATTAGTCTTAAAAGCCCTGCCAATGAACCTACTTAACGCCCTCGCCAAAGTTGGCAGCATGACTTTTATCTCACGTATCCTGGGCTTCGTCAGGGACACGCTGATTGCCAGGGTATTTGGCGCCGGCATGGTCAGCGATGCCTTTATCGTCGCATTCAAAATCCCCAATTTATTACGCCGAATTTCAGCAGAAGGCGCCTTTAGTCAAGCCTTTGTGCCCATTTTGGCGGAATACAAAAGTCAGCGTACGTTTGCTGAAACCCACGGGTTAATCAATCAAGTAGCCACTTGGATGGGCTTAATTCTGGTTGGTGTGACCTTATTGGGCATGCTGGCAGCGCCTTTTATCGTGGCCGTGATTGCCCCCGGTTTCACCGCGGACCAAGCTAAAATGCAACTGACAGTCGAATTGCTGCGCATTACTTTCCCCTATATTTTCTTTATTTCCCTGGTCTCCATGGCCGGCGGCGTGCTCAACACTTACAACAAATTCGGCATACCGGCATTCACGCCGGTTTGGCTTAATGTCGCCATGATAGGCGCGGTTTTGTTTTTTGCCGATCGCTTTGCGGAACCGATTAAGGCCTTGGCGTGGGCGGTGTTTTTCGGTGGCTTCTTGCAATTAGTATTCCAAATTCCTTTTCTTAAACAAATCGGTTTGTTGCCTAAGTTCGAACTAAAACGCCCGGATGGCAGTTACGACGAAGGCGTGAAGCGCATATTGAAATTGATGGGGCCAGCCGTATTGGGCGTATCGGTCGCGCAAATTTCATTGATTATTAATACCATTTTTGCCTCGTTTTTAGTCACCGGCAGCGTCAGTTGGTTGTATTACGCCGATAGATTGATGGAGTTTCCCTCCGGTGTGTTGGGCGTGGCTTTAGGCACCATATTGCTGCCCAGTTTATCCAAAGCCTATGCCAGTAAAGACCACAAGGAGTATTCGCAATTATTGGATTGGGGTTTGCGCCTAACGTTTTTATTGGCTGCGCCATCCGCGGTGGCCTTGGCGGTGTTGTCCGCGCCCTTGGTGGTGGCTTTGTTCCACTACGGTAAATTCACAGGCTTGGACGTGTTGATGACCCAGCAAGCCTTAATTGCTTACAGCGTGGGATTGCTTGGCCTTATCTTGGTGAAAATTTTGGCGCCTGGCTTTTATGCGCGGCAAAACATTAAGACGCCGGTCAAGATAGGCGTGTTTACCTTGGTCGTGACCCAGTTGATGAATTTACTGTTTGTCTTTGGCTTGGGCTTGAACCACGCAGGTTTAGCTTTGGCCATAGGCTTGGGCGCCTGTCTGAATGCCAGTTTGCTTTATTACCATTTACGCAAAGCTGGCGTTTACCATTTGCAGCCTGGCTGGCTAAGCTTTTTAGTGAAACTAAGCTTGGCTTTGCTGGTGATGGCTTTGGTGCTGTATTACGCTAAGGGCGGTACGGCAGCCTGGTTGCAATTTAGCATCCTGCAGCGCTTGCTTTACATCACCGGTTTGGTCAGCTTGGGCTCGGTCAGTTATTTTGCCACCTTGTTTGCGCTGGGCTTCAGGCCGCGTGACTTTATGCGACGGGTTGTGCATTAGTGCAGGTTTTTCGACATTTTCCTGAACACAAGCAAGCGCCTTGCGCGCTTGCCATAGGCAATTTTGACGGCATGCACTTAGGCCACCAGGCCTTGTTGCGCAGCATGACAGACAGCGCGCAGTCGCAAAATTTGCAATCGGCAGTGCTAACCTTTGAGCCGCACCCACGCGAATTTTTTGCTGCGCACACGGCACCGGCTAGACTCAGTTCTTTGCGCGAAAAGCTTGAGCATTTTGCCGAAGCTGGCGTAGCGCAATGTTATGTGTGTCGCTTTAATACGGCCTTTGCTAAAATAAGCGCCGCGCAATTCATGCAAGGCATATTGCGCGATTCACTCAACGCAAAATCGATTTTAGTCGGCGACGATTTTAGATTTGGCGCGCAACGGGCCGGTTCGGTGGCGGATTTTATTGCAGCCAAGTTTGATTTGCAGACCTTGCCGCAAGTGGATTTGACTGGCCAACGCGTCTCTAGCACGCGAGTGCGGCAGGCCTTGGCCAGCGGCGATTTGCATGAAGCAGGCTTGCTGTTAGGCCGGCCTTATAGCATCAGCGGCAAGGTGGTGCATGGCGCCAAGCGCGGTCGGCAACTGGGGTTTCCTACCGCCAATGTACACATGCGGCATGAGCGGCCTGCGCTAACCGGCGTGTATGCGGTAAAATTGGATGGCTTGCCGGCGGTGGCTAACTTGGGTGTGCGGCCCACCATAGCTGGTGTAGCCAAGCTGTTATTGGAAGTGCATGTGCTGGATTTTGCTGGGGATTTATACGGCAAGCACGTGCACGTGGCGTTTTTGCATAAAATCCGCGATGAAATGAAATTTAGTGGCTTGCCTGCATTGCAAGCGCAGATAGAAAAAGACGTTGCTGTGGCGAAAGATTTATTTGAGATTAGACATGACTGATGAGCAAAACAAACAAGGCAATGCCTACCCATTAAATTTACCTGAAACCGCCTTCCCCATGCGCGGCGATTTAGCTAAACGGGAGCCGGCTTGGTTAGCCGAATGGACGGATAAAAAGCTTTATCAACGCATACGCCAAGCCCGTCAGGGTAAGCCTAAATTCATATTGCACGACGGCCCACCTTACGCCAACGGCGACATACACATCGGCCACGCGGTCAATAAAATCCTTAAAGACATCATCATTAAGGCGAAAACCCTAAGCGGCTTTGATGCGCCTTACGTGCCGGGTTGGGATTGCCACGGCTTGCCGATCGAGTTGGTGGTGGAAAAAAACCACGGTAAAGACATCGCTCCGGCTAAATTTCGCGAGCTTTGCCGCGAGTACGCCTTAGAGCAAGTGGCGCGGCAAAAGAAAGACTTTATCCGTTTGGGCGTATTGGGCGATTGGGATCAGCCTTACCTGACCATGGATTTCAAAACCGAAGCCGACATCATGCGCGCGCTGGGTGAGATTTATAACAACGGGTTTTTATACCAAGGCAGCAAACCGGTGCATTGGTGCGTGGATTGCGGTTCCGCTTTGGCGGAAGCCGAAGTGGAATACGAAGACGTTAATTCGCCGGCCATAGACGTGGGCTTTGCCGTGCAAGATCCGGCTGCCTTAGGCAAAGCCTTTGGCGTGACCGTTAGCGCGCCAGCCTCAGCCGTGATTTGGACCACCACACCGTGGACCTTGCCGGCTAACCAAGCGGTATCGGTCAATGCGCAGTTGCAATACGATTTAATCCAAACCAGCCGTGGCCTGTTGATCCTCGCTCACGATTTAGCGCAGGCCACCTTGAGCCGTTACGGCGAGCTGGATACGCAAGTGTTGGGCCACTGCCTAGGGGCCGATTTGGTCGGCTTAAGCCTGCAACATCCGTTTGACAACAGACAGCTGCCGGTGATTGCCGGTGATCACGTCACGACCGAGGCTGGTACTGGCTTGGTGCACACGGCTGCTGCGCACGGTAACGACGACTGGCTAGTCATGCGCGCCAATTTCCCTAATGAAAAACCGCGCGTGCTGATGGGCGGCGACGGTCGCTTTTTCAACAGCGATTTAGTCGAGCTGGAGGCCATTCGTGGTTTGAGCCGTGCTGAAGCCAATAAAGTGATCTTGGCGCACATGCAAGACAGTGGCCGCTTGTTGGCCAGCGCCCGTTTAAACCACAGCTTCCCGCATTGCTGGCGGCACAAAACGCCTTTGATGCAATTGGCCACCCACCAGTGGTTCATTGGCATGCAGGCGCAGGACGCGAAAAAAGTCAGCTTGCGCGATTACGCCAATAAAGCGGTGGATGCCACGGCCTTTTTCCCAGATTGGGGTCGCGCCCGCTTGGAAGCCATGATTAAAAATCGCCCGGATTGGTGCGTGTCACGCCAGCGCAATTGGGGCGTGCCCATGCCGTTTTTTGTGCACAAAGAAAGCGGTGAGCCGCACCCACAAACGGCGACCTTGCTAGAACAAGCGGCCTTATTGGTCGAGGCGCAAGGCGTAGAAGCTTGGTTTAGTTTAGACGGCCCGGCTTTCTTGGCGAAACACGCGCCTGAGCAAGCGG
>CAJBBQ010000082.1 GCA_903951385.1 uncultured Pseudomonadota bacterium | reverse complement strand
TGGGGCCTATTACACGCGCTTTAATCGCTTCTTAGGCTTGCTCGGCACCGGCCGCACTCGCGATGCAGACGGGGAAGTAGATTCTACACCGGTTCCATCTAATATTTCTGAAGCCCAATTCACTGCTTTCGCCGCCAGCTTTAAGGGGCTAGAGGCCGAAGGAAAATTCAATCTAGCGGACTATTGGGATTTAAGCCTACGCGGTGACTACGTGCGTGCAAGCAACCTTGATAACCAGGCTGCCTTGCCGCGCATCACGCCCTTGCGCTTAGGCGCGGGCTTGAATTACCAAAAGAACGCATTGGGGGCCAGATTGAATGTCACGCAAGCCTTTAAGCAAAACCGCACGGCAGAAAACGAATTGCCCACGGCCGGCTACACCGATGTCAGCGCCATGGCCACTTACAAACTGCCCAGCAAGTTAAACGTGGAATTGTTTGCTAAAGCCAACAACTTGCTTAACCAAGAGATACGCGAGCACACGTCTTTCTTAAAAGACCTGTCCCCAGCAGGCGCACGCGCTGTATTGATAGGCCTGCGGGCGGATTTTTAAATGGGTCGGGCTTAGCCGAATAAGACCAAAGCCCAAACCCCAATGACTATAGCCAGTGCCACGATGACCGAGGCGCTGGCTATGTCTTTTGCGCGCTTAGCCAGTGGGTGCACGTCTATGGAGGTGTGGTCGACGGCGGCCTCGATCGCGGAATTAAATAACTCCACAATCAGCACCAACAACACCACCGATACTAACAAAGCTTTTTCCACGCCGGTTTTGCCTAAATAAAGCCCTAATGGCACCAACACCGCTGCCAAAAATAATTCTTGGCGAAACGCATCTTCATTTTTAAATGCCGCCTTAAAGCCATCCACAGAATAGCCAAAAGCGTTAATTAAACGGGGGATGCCGGTTTTACCTTTGAACGGACTTTCTTCTATCTTATTCATATTTTTTAGACTTTATAGTTTAATAAACACGCAATATTAACATGCACACTCGCCGCACTTAACACCATGCGTTATCATAGCGTTTTACATGACTCTTTAAGGCAAGAAAAATGGCACGCACAGTAAACTGCATTAAATTAGGCAAAGAAGCCGAGGGCATGGATTTTCCTCCCTACCCAGGCGAACTAGGCAAACGCATTTATGCCCAAGTTTCAAAAGAAGCCTGGGGCGCATGGCTCAAACAACAAACCATGTTGGTCAACGAAAATCGCTTGAGTTTGGCCGATCCCTCCGCACGCAAATACCTAAGCGAACAAACGGAAAAATACTTCTTCGGCGAAGGCGCCGACACGGCCACCGGTTACGTCCCGCAGTAAGCCAATCAAGAGTTAACAATAAAAAAGCGCTGAAAATCAGCGCTTTTTTATGCCTGGCCCGTCATCAGCTAAGCTTTATTTCTTAATGGTTTTAACGCCGGCAGCAGTAGCTAACAACAACACATTGGCAGGGCGCGCTGCAAACAAACCATTGGTCACCACGCCAACGATTTGGTTGATTTTGGCTTCCATGGCAACCGGGTCGCTGATGGTTAAACCGTGCACATCAATAATCACGTTGCCGTTGTCCGTGGTGAAATTACGCAAAGCCGGTTGGCCGCCTAATTTAACCAACTCACGCGCCACGTAACTTTTTGCCATGGGCAACACTTCCACTGGCAAAGGAAACTTACCCAATACCGGCACGTATTTGCTTTCATCGCAGATACAGATAAAGGTTTTAGCGCAAGCCGCCACGATTTTTTCGCGGGTTAGCGCGCCGCCGCCGCCTTTTAACATGTGCATGTGTTCGGTGATTTCATCGGCACCGTCCACGTAGATGTCCATGCCATCCACGCTGTTAAGATCAAACACTTCTATGCCATGGCCACGCAAACGCTGAGCCGTCGCTTCTGAACTGGCCACCGCGCCATCAATTTTGTGTTTTACTTTGGCCAACTCTTCAATAAAAAAGTTAGCGGTTGAGCCCGTGCCCACGCCTATGATGCCGCCTTTTACGTATTCCACGGCAGCCTTGGCCACTTGTTGTTTTAATTCGTCTTGGGTATAAGCCATTTTAAGTAAATCCTCTGCAATTTCTTTATAATACAAACAATTCAGCATAATACACTGCGACCGTTGTTTTAAAAACAAGCGCCATTTAAAAATAGCCCATGACCATAGATTACAAACATAAAATAGAGCACTCTCAGGTATACGATGTGGCGAAAAAAACGCCATTAGAATTCCAGCCTAATTTATCGGCGCGCATACACAACCGCGTGTTACTCAAACGTGAAGACATGCAACCGGTGTTCTCCTTTAAGCTGCGTGGTGCCTACAATAAAATGGCCAGCCTAAGCAGCGACGTGCTTAAACGCGGCGTGATCGCCGCTTCAGCCGGCAATCACGCACAAGGCGTGGCACTG
>CAJBBQ010000081.1 GCA_903951385.1 uncultured Pseudomonadota bacterium | reverse complement strand
GCAGTGTAAATAGTGTGCATGATGGACCTCAAAAAATTAAAACAGCAGCATGGGCAGCAGCAAAGGCTGGCCATGGTTTAAAGGATTAAACGCTGATTTTTTGAGGCGGGGCGCGCGCTGCGTAAGCGCTGAGAAAGTTACTTTGGGTGTTGAAATACTGTGAGGCGTGTAGGCTGAAGCTCGCATCAAAGTGCGCCAGGACAATGCCATCTGGCACTATGGCGCCAGCCACTTGCGCGTAGCTTAAGCACTGCGCGCATGGCTCGGCGGCGGCTTTTTTATCCTGTTGACTGTGTTGCTTAAACTCGTTGACGTGGCTTATTTCGTGCGCAGCCAGGCCTATTTGCGTAAAAGCAAATAAGACGATGAGCGCGAAATGAACGGCGTAACGTTTTAACATGGGTTGTTTATTGCATTAAATTTAAAGCCGCACCGTGATAGCCACGGGTGCGGCTTTTATCATTTAAGCAAAGTTGGCTGAAGCAAAATCCCAGTTAGCCAAGGAAGCCAAGAACACTTCAACAAACTTAGCGCGGGCATTGCGGTAGTCGATGTAGTAAGCGTGCTCCCAAACGTCTATGGTAAGCAAAGCTTTGTCGCCTGTGGTGAGTGGCGTGCCAGCGGCGCCCATGTTGACGATGTCAACCGAGCCGTCGGCTTTTTTCACCAACCAAGTCCAGCCTGAACCAAAGTTACCCACGGCTGAGGCTTGAAAGGCTTTTTTGAACTCGTCAAAGGAACCCCATTTAGCATTAATGGCGTTGGCCAATGCACCGCTTGGTGCGCCGCCGCCGTTTGGTTTCATGCTGCTCCAAAAGAAAGTGTGGTTCCAGATTTGCGCGGAATTATTGTAGATGCCGGCACTGGATTTTTTGATGATGTCTTCTAGGCTAGCGTTTTCAAACTCGGTGCCTTTAATCAAATTGTTTAAATTGGTCACGTAAGTTTGGTGGTGTTTGCCGTAATGGAAATCCAAGGTTTCTTCAGAAATGTGCGGTGCTAAAGCAGTTTTAGCATAAGGCAGTGCGGGTAGGGTGTGTTCCATGATTCATCCTTTAAGGGTCATTTTGGGTAAAAAATTACTATGCGTTATTTTGCCATAATAACAGGGTAATTTAGTAGGGTATTGCTATTTTTTCTTGGCCCGCGGGTGGGCTTGGTCGTAGACACTGGCCAAATGCTGAAAATCCAAGTGGGTATAGACTTGGGTGGTGCTGATGTTGGCGTGGCCTAGCATTTCTTGCACGGCGCGTAAGTCTTGGCTGGATTGCAACACGTGGCTGGCAAAACTGTGGCGCAATAAATGCGGGTGCACGCTGCTGCCCATGCCTTGCTTGACCGACCACTGTTTGACTCGGTATTGCACCGCGCGTGGGCTAATGCGTTTGCCTTGTTGCGTGACAAATAAAGCATCCAGGTTGCTGTCGGCGATGCGCAGGCTGGCGCGCTGATTTAACCAAACTTTGATGGCTTCACTGGCGTGGCTGCCCATGGGCACGATGCGCGTCTTATTGCCTTTACCGGTTACCGTGACGGTGCCGGCGCTGTAGTCGACCATGGCGCAGTCTAAATTGACCAGTTCGGCCAAGCGTAAACCAGAGGAATAGAACAATTCTAATATCGCGTGATCGCGTTGAGCGAGCAGATCGTCGCCTTGTATGGCGACAAATTTTACTGCTTGGTCGGTGGACAAGGCTTGCGGCAAGGTCTTGGCCGATTTGGGGGCGCGTAAGCCTATCACTGGGTTTTGTTGGTAGCCTTGCTGGTGGACTAAGTAATTGAAATAGCCACGCCATGCCGACAGGGCGCGGGCGATGCTTTTGCCACTCAAGCCGCGGCTGTGTAGGCTGGCTATGTAGCGTCGTATGTGCGCGCTTTGCACTTGCGCTAGTTCGGTATCGCCGACTAATGACATCAACAATTCGATGTCCCTGGCATAATTTTTGAGCGTGAGCGCACTGAGGCCGCGCTCAAACGTCAGGTGCTGCAGGTAGTCTTTGAGGTGGCTCACTGGCAGGTGGGCAACTCGCTAAAGATGAGCGGCCACGGCCGCGCTGACCAAATCGCCTATGCGTTGTAAATACAAGGAGCCCATGTCGGCTTTGAAGCGGTCTGGGTTTTCTGTTCCCAATATGAGTACGCCATAAACCTGTTTTTCATCGCTAAGCGGGATAAAGGCGAAAGACTGCAAGGACTCTGGCACCAAGCCGTCGGCCGAGGCGGGCTTTTCCCCGCAATGGGGCAGGCTTAATGCGCTGACCCAATCCTGAAACGGGCTGGACACGGCGCTAAATAATTTATCTTGGGCTAGCGCTGGGTCGCTAGGGGCTTGCCAAATCAACAGCTGACTGTGCGACACGGCAAAGATGTCCTGCATGCTTTGCGCCAATAAATTGTTTAGGCCATCTAAGCTTGGGCTGGCAAGCAGCTGAACGCTAAATTGATGGACATGGCCACTGGTTTTGTCGTTTTGTTCGGCGTAGGCGATCATTTGCGCCATCTTGCTTTCCATCACCCGTAT
>CAJBBQ010000080.1 GCA_903951385.1 uncultured Pseudomonadota bacterium | reverse complement strand
GCAAATCGATAAAGATCACGCCACCGTGATCACGGCGACGGTGTGCCCAACCGCATAAAGTAACAGTTTGGCCTATGTGTTGGCGGTTTAAATGGCCGCAATAATGGGTACGCATCATAAATAAAGTCTTGTTAAATAGTCATTAAAAATTAAAAAATCACGCTGCTAAGGTGGCATGCTTGGCGCTTCGTTTAGTTGGCGGCGCCACCACCCCCATGGAAATAATGTATTTCAGCGCCTCATCGACGCTCATGTCCAATTCCACCACATCGGCCCGTGGCAGCATCAGAAAATAGCCGCCGGTTGGGTTAGGCGTGGTCGGTACATAGACGCTCAAATAGTCGCCGCTTAAATGATTGGCCACGTCGCCACCTGGTTTGCCGGTGACGAAGGCGATGGTCCACGCACCCGGCCTGGGAAACTGCACCAACACCGCTTGCCTAAAGGCGTTGCCTGAATCAGAAAATAAGGTGTCCGACACTTGCTTTACACTGGCGTAGATGGATTTCACCACCGGCACCCTGGCCAACAAGGCTTCCCATACCAATATCAAGCGCTTGCCAAAGAAATTGGTGGCGATCACGCCAGTGACAAATATAATCAATAAGGTCAGTATGGCGCCCATGCCTGGAATTTCTAGGCCTAATTGCGCTTTCGGCCGCCAGGTTTCTGGCAACAAAAATAAGCTTTGATCCATCATGCCAACCAAGCCGGAAATCACCCAAACAGTGATAAACAAGGGTACTAAAACAAGCAAACCGGTAATAAAGTATTTTTTCATTTGAATAGACTCATGCAGGCAAAGGGTTGGAAGCAGATTCGCTTTTTAATGGCAAGCACAGCCGCTGGCGCAATGTGCACTGGGCGCTGCCGCTTCAGACTTTTTTTCAGGGCTGCTGTCCTTTTTACTGCTAGCACCACTATTTTTAAAGTCGGTGGCATACCAACCGCTGCCATTTAATTGAAAACTAGGCGCAGACAGCTGTTTGCTAAATGCGTTAGCACCGCAAGCCGGGCAGGCTTCCGTGCTGACTTCACTCATCTTGCGCATGACTTCGGCTTTGTGACCGCAAGTGGCGCATTGGTAATCATAAATAGGCATCAATTCACCTGTCACATCAATTAATTAAGCGCGGATTATACCTTAATTGGCGAGCAGACTAAATCTCGCGCAAGTTAAAATTAGCCGCAGAGTTGGCTTTAGTCCAGCTTGGCGAGTTGGCATGGCAGACCAGTCGCCACGCTTTGCAATACCGCTTGTATGGCCTGGCAATTTTGCTGGGCATCTTGCAGACTCAATAAAGGCGCGCTGTCATGCAACACGCAATCGCTAAAATGGCTTATTTCCAGACTAAAGTGGTTGCTGGGCGCGATGCGCTCTTCACCAACACTACCGTCGTCCAGCCCCCAACTAATCACCGCTTCGTCCTTTTCAAACACCCATGCAGCATGGCATTTTATCCAGCCCTTGCTGCCTATGATTTCGTATTCGGACTTACGACTGCGCTCAAAACTGACGTCAAAATGGCCAAAACGCGCACGCCCTTGCGCATCCAAACCAAAGTCCAATACCCCGCTGCATGCGGTGTCAGCGCCGTGCTCGTTTAACTTGGCCAATGCGCTTACCTTCAAGGCTTGCGCCGGCTGACCATGCTCGGCAAAACACCAACGCAGCGCATGCATCGCATAAGGCCCTATGTCCCACATCGCTCCGCCGCCATCGGCCATGCTGCGATTGACTCGGTAGAGGCGCGCGGCTTGCATCAAAAATGAAAATGAAGCGCGCGCCGACAACACATCGCCTATCAAACCTTGCGCAATTAAGGCTTGCAAGCGCGCATGCTGCGGATGAAAGCGGTACATAAAGCCTTCCATCAATTTAACTTGCTGATGCTGAGCGGCAGAGGCCATGGCCTCGACGTCTTGCAGCTTGGTGGCCATGGGTTTTTCTATTAAACAATGCTTGCCCGCGGCAATGGCTTGCATGGCCCACTGCGCATGCTCTTCATTGGCCATAGGGCAATAAATCGCTTCCACCTTGGGGTCGTTAATTAAACTGGCCAAATCGTCGTAACAGCTCACATGCTGACTGTCGCCCACCGCGTATTTAGCTAAGGTCGCCGCGGCAGCCCCGGGCCGGCGGCTGGCAATGGCCACCAATTGCGCATTAGCGGCCGTCATGATGGCCGGCAGCAAGCGCTCGTTAACGCGGGCGGCGCCCAATATGCCCCAGTTGAGTTTTTTTGGCACTGTCATTTAATCCTCCAACCACTTTATGCTGCAGCCTATGCTGGCTATTTGCTCAGCAGGCCCCACGCCCGTTTCGGCGATGCCTCGCATGGCATGAAATAAATCGCGGCTGCTGTGGCTGGCCGTTTCTTTACGGCTTTCATCAAAGCGGCCTCGGTATTGCAGTTGACCTTGACTGTTAAAGCCAAAGAAATCCGGCGTGCACACTGCACCATAGGATTTCGCCACTTGCTGGCTGGGATCGACTAAATAAACAAAGGGAAAATGCAGCTCAGCCGCTATTTTTTGCATGTGCTCAAAGCCGTCTTCCGGGTAAACGGTTGGGTCATTGGACATAATGGCCACGCTATTAATGCCCAAGCTATTGAGCTCATGGCAATCGGCCACCAAGCGAGGCAATATCGCTTTGACATAGGGACAATGATTGCAAATAAACATCACCAACAAGCCATTTTTGCCCATCAGTTGATCGCGGCTTAAGCTACGACCATCGACGTTAACTAAATTAAAATCCGGTGCAGGCCAACCGAAATCGCATACCGGTGGGTGGATACTTGCCATGCAATACTCCAAATGGTTTTATAATCGAATTTTATCACTTTAATTTGCTGACTCATGGCGATCGCCCGTTTTTATCACCCCCACCCATTAGGCGTAGGCGAAGTCGTCAGCCTATCCGACAATGCCAGCGCCCATGCCACCCGTGCGTTGCGTTTGCAAGTGGGCGACCGCATCGGCTTGTTTAATGGCGATGGCCAAGATTACCAATGCGTATTGCGCAGCATCAGCAAAACCGCCACCAGCGTCCAAGTTGAGAGCGCCGGCCTAGCCAACAAAGAATCGCCTTTACATATCACGCTATTGCAGGGCATTTCCAGCGGCACGCGCATGGACTACACCATACAAAAAGCCACGGAATTAGGCGTCACTTGCATACAACCACTGGCCACCGAACGCAGCGTGGTTAAACTCAGCGCCGAACGTGCAGAAAAACGCTTGGCGCATTGGCAAAACATCGTTTACTCGGCCTGCGAACAATGCGGCCGCGCCAGCATCCCATCGGTGTTAGCGCCGCTCAGCCTCAGCCAATGGCTGGCCCAGCATGCCGATAGCCACAGCACGCGATTACTGCTTAATCCGGTGGGCGCAACACGCCTAGTCGATTTAACTGCAGGCCATGGCTCGATTGCATTGCTAATAGGCGCGGAAGGCGGTTTGACCGATGCAGAAATCCGCCTGGCCAGCCAGCACGGCTTTCAATCCATCGTTTTAGGCCCGCGCATACTGCGCACCGAGACCGCCGCCCTAACCGCCATCACCGTTATGCAAAGTCTTTGGGGCGATTTCTAGCCCAACACTTGCTTTATTTACAAATTAATTTTATTATTTTGTAAAATTTACAATAAAACAAGGCGCACCATCCATGTCACTGGCTCACGCTATCCGTAATCGGCGCAAAGCATTGCGCATGACCCTGCAAACCCTGGCCACCCAAGTGGCCGCCGATGCAGGTAATTTATCGCGCATAGAGCGCGGCGAATTGGGTATCAACGAGAGCTTGTTGCGTAAGGTGGCGGCCGCCTTGGATTGCACCCCAGCTTACTTGTATGCCCACAGCGAGCTGCCTGTTAGCACGGCACCCGGGCCAGAAACGCGCTTAGCCAACAAACCTTCATCGCAACCCCATGCCAAAGATTTTGTGCAATGGTTTCGCTCCGCCACGCCCTACATCCACGCTTTTGGCGGCCGCACCTTTGTCATTGCCTTTGGCGGCGAGGTGGTGGACGAAAAACAATTTGTCGCCTTGTCTCACGATTTAAATTTGCTCGCCAGCCTAGAAGTGCGCTTGGTATTGGTGCACGGCGCCAGGCCGCAAATTGAACGGCGTTTAAAAAGGGATAAACTCACGCCTAAATTTGTCGATGGCTTACGCGTCACCGATGACGACGCCATGGAAGCAGTAAAAGAAGCCAACGGCGCCATACGAGTAGAAATAGAAGCCTTGCTGTCCATGGGACTGGTCAATTCCCCCATGGCCGGCGCGGACATACGCGTGGCCAGCGGCAATTTCGTCACGGCCAAACCCAGTGGCGTGCGCAATGGCGTGGATTTGCAACACACCGGCGAAGTGCGGCGGGTCGATGCCTTTGCCATGCAAAAACGTCTGGACGATGGCGAATTGGTCTTGCTGTCGCCATTGGGCTACTCACCCACCGGCGAGGCGTTTAACCTCAGCCTGGAAGACGTAGCAGTGAGCGCCGCCATCGCCTTGGATGCCGATAAGCTGATTTTCTTAATGGACTCGGCCGGCGTGCACAATTTGCGTGGCGAATTGCTGCGTGAAATGACCGCTGAAAAGGCCGGCAATTTGCTGAAAAACATCCAAACGCGGGCGCAGGAAAACGAACAAGCCATCAACGTATCCGAAGACGTAATCTACTACCTACCTGCCGCCGTTAGGGCTTGCGGCCATGGCGTCGCGCGCACCCACCTTATTTCTCGGCACATAGACGGCGCCATCATACAAGAGCTGTTTACCGTCGACGGCATAGGCACCATGGTCACCGAATTAAGCTTAGAGAGCATGCGCCAAGCCGACATCGATGACGTAGGCGGCATACTCAAACTGATAGAACCGCTGGAAGCCGAAGGCTTTTTAGTGCGCCGCGGACGCGAGCGCATTGAAATGGAAATCGACCATTTTTACGTGATGGAGCACGATAACCGGGTCATAGGCTGCGCGGCGCTTTATCCTTTTAGAGCAGAACGCACGGCGGAATTTGCTTGCCTAGCCATAGACCCCGCTTACCGCGGCGCCGGCCGCGGCGACAAGCTATTTTACTTCTGCGCGCAAGCAGCCAAAACATTGGGCTTTAAAAGCTTGTTTTGCTTAACCACGCGCACCGAGCATTGGTTTTTAGAGCGCGGCTTCACCGAGCAAAGCGTAGACAAATTGCCGGCAGAAAAACAAAAACTTTATAATTTCCAGCGCAATTCTAAGGTTTTTAACAAAACGCTCTAGGAAATTTTAGTTACAATGTGGCAAAGTTAACCAACCCGCAAATAAAGCCGATGGAATCCTTATGCTAAACCAAACCACTGCTGCAACAAAAGCCCGCACCCTGGCTGAGGCGCTGCCTTACATCAAACGCTTTTTTGACAAAACCATCGTTATTAAATACGGCGGTAACGCCATGACCGATGAGCATTTAAAAGAGTGCTTCGCCCAAGACGTGGTCTTATTAAAATTGGTCGGCATGAACCCGGTGGTGGTGCACGGCGGTGGCCCACAAATTAATGAGATGCTGGACAAACTGGGCAAAAAAGGCGAGTTCATCCAAGGCATGCGCGTGACCGACGCCGAAACCATGAGCGTAGTGGAAATGGTCTTGGGCGGGCAGGTCAACAAAGAGATCGT
>CAJBBQ010000079.1 GCA_903951385.1 uncultured Pseudomonadota bacterium | reverse complement strand
GGACCGCCGCCCAATATCATGATTTTTTTCTTATTGCTGGGGGCGGCTTCGCACTCTTCTTCGTAGCTGGAATACATGTAAGCGGTGTTGGTCGCAAACTCGGCCGCACAGGTGTCCACGCGTTTGTAAACCGGACGCACTTGCAGGGCTTGGCGATAGGCGCGCACGGCGTGCTGATCGGTATTGAGCAAGCTGGCTAAACGCCTATCGGAAAAACCGCTGCGTTTTAATTTCAGCATGGCGGCTTTATCCAGATCGGCGATCTGCTTGCCTTTTAAGGCTTGCTCGCGGTCTATCAAATCTTTAATTTGCACCAAGAACCAATGGTCTATTTTGGAGATGGCGTACACCTCGTCCACGCTCATGCCCATTCTGAAGGCATCGGCTAAATACCAAATGCGCTCGGGGCCAGGCACACCCATTTCCTTGGTGATCAAGTCTAAGTCGGTGGTTTTTTCATCCAAACCGTCCACGCCCACTTCCAAACCGCGCAAGGCTTTTTGGAAGGATTCTTGGAAAGTGCGGCCTATGGCCATCACTTCGCCTACCGATTTCATTTGCGTGGTTAAACGCGAATCGGCTTGCGGGAATTTCTCAAAGGCAAACCTAGGTATCTTGGTCACCACGTAATCGATAGACGGCTCAAACGAAGCCGGCGTTGCACCACCGGTAATTTCGTTACGCAATTCGTCCAAGGTAAAGCCCACTGCCAATTTGGCGGCCACTTTCGCGATAGGGAAACCGGTGGCTTTAGAAGCCAAGGCCGATGAACGCGACACACGTGGGTTCATCTCGATGACGATCATGCGACCGTCTACTGGGTTGATGGCAAATTGCACGTTCGAACCGCCGGTGTCCACGCCGATTTCACGCAACACAGCCAAGGAGGCATTGCGCATGATTTGGTATTCTTTATCGGTCAAGGTTTGGGCTGGCGCAACGGTAATCGAGTCACCGGTATGCACGCCCATGGGGTCAAGGTTTTCAATGGAGCAGATGATGATGCAGTTGTCCGCTGAGTCGCGCACCACTTCCATCTCGTATTCTTTCCAACCCAACAAGGACTCTTCAATGAGCAATTCGCTGGTGGGCGAGGCATCCAAACCGCGTTCGCAGATGGACACAAATTCTTCACGGTTGTAGGCAATGCCGCCGCCGCTGCCACCCATGGTAAAGGACGGGCGAATAATCGCTGGGTAGCCTATGCCTGGTTGCACTTGCAAGGCTTCTTCCATGCTATGAGCAATCACCGAACGGGCTGAGCCTAGACCGATCTTGGTCATGGCTTCTTTGAATTTTTGCCTGTCTTCGGCCTTATCTATGGCCTCTTTGGAGGCGCCGATTAATTCCACTTTGTATTTGGCTAGGACACCGTGCTTATCTAAATCCAGGGCGCAATTGAGTGCCGTTTGCCCACCCATGGTAGGCAACAAGGCATCCGGGCGTTCTTTAGCAATAATCTTTTCCACCACTTGCCAGGTCACCGGCTCGATGTAGGTGGCGTCGGCCATTTCTGGATCGGTCATGATGGTAGCCGGATTGGAGTTCACCAAAATAACGCGGTAGCCTTCTTCGCGTAGGGCTTTGCATGCCTGCGCGCCGGAGTAATCAAACTCGCATGCTTGACCAATTACGATAGGCCCTGCGCCTATGATAAGTATGGATTTAATGTCTGTACGTTTTGCCATAGTTTCTCAGTTGTTAATCCTGGGTCGACCGTTTCAGTTAGCACGCTTAGCGGGCTCACCAAAGTTTAAGGTCAGCCTAGTTTTTTTCCATTAATTCAATAAATTGATCAAACAAATAACTCATTTCTGTCGGGCCTGGGCTGGCCTCAGGGTGACCTTGGAAACTAAAGGCCGGTTTGTCGGTGCGGGCTATGCCTTGCAAGCTGCCATCAAACAATGAGACATGCGTGGTTTTAAGGTTGGCCGGCAAGCTGGCGGCATCGACCGCAAAACCGTGGTTTTGACTGGTGATGTAAACGCGCTTGGTTTTGATGTCTTGCACCGGGTGGTTGGCACCGTGGTGACCGAATTTCATTTTGTGGGTTTTTGCTTGACTGGCTAAGGCCAACAATTGGTGACCTAAGCAAATACCAAAAGTGGGCACGCCGCTGTCGACTATGGTTTTAATGGCAGCAATCGCGTAATCGCATGGCGCTGGGTCACCCGGGCCATTGGATAAAAACACGCCATCCGGCTGGTAGGCCAACACGTCGTCGGCGGCAGTCTGCGCCGGCACCACGGTAACTTTGCAGCCGCGCGACACCAACATACGCAAAATGTTACGCTTGACGCCGTAGTCGTAAGCCACCACATGGAATTGTTTAGCCGGTGGCTGAGCAAAACCTTGACCTAAAGCCCACTCGGCTTCAGTGAATTCATAGGGCTTGCTGCAAGTGACCACTTTGGCCAAATCCATGCCAGTCAAACCAGGGAAGCCTTGAATCAAGCTCATGGCAGCGGCAATGGCTTTCGCCTCATCCGCTTCACCGGCGATGATGGCACCGGTTTGGGCGCCTTTTTCACGCAGGATACGGGTTAATTTACGCGTATCGATATCGGCGATGGCGACCACTTTATTGGCCACCAAATACTCGCTTAAGGATTGGCTGTTTCTGAAATTGCTGTGAATTAAAGGCAGGTCACGAATAATCAAACCGGCGGCATACACTTGGCCAGACTCGACGTCTTCTGGATTAACGCCGTAATTGCCGATGTGCGGGTAAGTTAGGGTGACAATTTGCTCAGTATAAGAAGGGTCGGTTAAGATTTCTTGGTAGCCGGTCATGGAGGTGTTGAATACCACTTCACCGACTGTTTGGCCGACGCTGGCCTGACCTGATACACCAATAGAGCTACCACGAAACACAGTTCCATCTGCAAGTACTAGTATGGCGGGCAGGTTTTGTGACACAGCAACTCCTTGTTTTAGATCACTTAAATGCTTTTAAGCGCGCTAATAATAATTTTTATAATCGTTTTCCATCATGAACGGATGGTAGATACGCAAAACGGGAGGAGTAGGTGTACTCTTCCCGTTTCAGAATTAACGAATTATAGCGAAAGTCGGCTCGCATTTCAACGTCGTATTGCAAAATAGCCATGGAATAATTTTATTCCACAGCCGGCTAGGCCGGCTTATAACTTAGCGCAAATTAAGCACATCCTGCATATCAAACACGCCGTGTGCTTTGCTGCTTAAAAATTTAGCGGCGCGCAGGGCGCCCAAGGCAAACGTTGCACGACTGCTGGCCTTGTGCGTCAACTCCACGCGCTCGCCGGTGCCGGCAAACAAGACCGTGTGATCGCCCACCACGTCACCACCGCGCACGGTGGCAAAGCCTATGGTACTGGGATCACGCTCACCGGTAACGCCCTCGCGGCCATAGACCGCGCACTCGTCTAAATTGCGACCCAAAGCACTGGCGGCGGCCTCACCTAAACGCAAAGCCGTGCCCGACGGGGCATCCACTTTATGCCTATGGTGCGCTTCTAATATTTCGATGTCGTAACCGCTATGCAAGACCTTGGCTGCGGCTTGTACCAAATTAATTAACAAGGTCACGCCCACGCTCATATTGGGCGCAAAGACGATGGCAGTTTGTTTGGCTGCCAGCTCAATGGCCAACTTTTGTTCTGCCGAAAAGCCGGTCGTGC
>CAJBBQ010000078.1 GCA_903951385.1 uncultured Pseudomonadota bacterium | reverse complement strand
TAGCCGAATCCTTGTTGCCGCAACAAGGCATGGTGGCCTATACCCAAGGCTTAATGGACTTGGGTGCCACGGTCTGCACCCGCAGCCAACCCAAATGCGCTGCTTGTCCCATGCAAGGCAGTTGCGCGGCCTTGCAAGCAAACTGCGTGCACACTCTGCCCACGCCTAAACCTAAAAAAACTATTCCGCAAAAACAAACCACCATGCTAGTTTTACGCCATGGCGAGCAGGTCATGCTAGAAAAGCGCCCGTCTAGCGGCATTTGGGGTGGCTTGTGGAGCTTTCCCGAGACCGATGCCTTGGAAGGATTAGAGACCTTGGTGCAAACCCGCTTTGGCTTGAGCGCAAGCAGCCAAGCACCCTTAGCCACCATTAGCCATGCCTTCAGTCATTACAAGCTGAGCATACTCGTGCAGCCCATGCACATAGCGCTAGTTCCCAGCCAACTGAGCGAGCCGCAATACAGCTGGCTTAGCTTAGAGGAAGCGAACGCGGCAGGCATTCCCACGCCGGTGAGAAAAATACTGCAGCTGCTGTTAGCCGAAGTACAAACAAAAAAATCGGCCTAAGCCGATTTTTATTGTTGAATCTGTTCAAGCAGGTTTAGCGCGTATTAAATATCGCCCCAGCTTTCTTCCCACATGCAGTGCTTGATTTTATGACGGTTGGCGATCAATTCGTCTATGGATGGCTCGTCATTCAAGGCGCGTTTGATGGCCAATTTGGTGGCCTCATAGTTGTTTTTGTACATGTCGGCTTTGTCTAGGTTTTCATCTTTGGCGGCACGCGGGTCTATCCACACCAAGCTGATGATGCACAAATCGTTCACCTGATCTTTAGGGATGATGCCTTCAATAACACAATCTAAAATCGCATCGGCGGTCGCGGCTTGCACCAAACCACCAAACAATTCAATGTTGGCGCTGTCTTTAAGCGTCACTTTTGGCGCCATCATACAAGCTGGGCGCACCAACTGGTTTAAATCACGCACGGCAAACATGGCGGTGTGGCCTTTGCTTTGCGCCATCATGTTGGCAAAAGCGGCGCCCACTGGGCCGTCCACGCTACCAATTAAAATTTCCGGCATGGCTGCACCGGTGTCTTTGCCTTCTGTGTAGATAGTGGCTTCGCCGGCTTTAAAAATAATTTTTGACATGTGTCATCCTTGAATAGTGTTGGTTAATTAGCAAATTGTTAACAACGCGATTTTATAGAATAGGCCGCCATTAAGCAATTTAGCTGGCGTCGCTAGCCGGGCCAAACTTGCCATGGACTTGCGAATTTCACGGCTTCGGTGCATTATGCAGGCTGCTATTTTTTGTTAATTTTTGAAAAAGGTTACCTCATGCAATGTTATTTCAGCGCGCTAGGCCGCATATTACTGGCACAAGTTTTTTTACTACAAATCGCCATGTTGATCTTGAGCTTCTTTAGTAATCCAGATGGCTACCTGCAATACCAAGCAGGCCTTGGCAGCTTAGGCTTAGCCAGCATCTTTGCTCCCTTAATTATTTTGGTGCAGTTAGTCGGTGGCCTAGCCTTGCTATTGGGCTATAAAACCAAAGTGGCGGCATTAAGCATGGCCATCTATGCCGTGATCATCGCGGTGCTATTGCACTTACCGTTATTGCAATACTTAGCCATAGCCGGTGGTTTGTTGATGTTGCATTTAAATCCAGTCACGGCTTGCAGTTTAGATAACTTGAAAAAATAAGCGGCGCTTAATACTAAAAAAGGCACCCTAGGGTGCCTTTTTTATTGCGTGTTAGCGCAAGTTGCTGCGTATTACTCTTGTGTTTCGCCTGCAGGTGGATCTATCAAGGCTTTCATGCTTAAACGCACGCGGCCTT
>CAJBBQ010000077.1 GCA_903951385.1 uncultured Pseudomonadota bacterium | reverse complement strand
TGTTGACCGGATTTTTTATGCAGTTCCCATGCCACTATCATTTCATGCCAGAGCAAGCAGGCGAATAAGAAGCTGGGGTTAGCCGATTTGCCAGCCAGAATGCGCAGGTCGGTGTTTTCTAAGGCCATCATGATGAAACGCTCGCCCATGGCTTGCTCAAGCACCACGTCCAGCATAGGCAGTAAACCGTGATGCAATTGCTGCGCTCGCAAGGCGGCTAAGCTTTGCATGGCATGGCCAGAGAGAAACAACTTAAGCATTTCATCAAACAAACGGCTGGGTGGCACATCGGCTAATGAGTCGGCCATTTTTGCTATCGGCGCTTGCGTGTGTGCTTCTATCTTCAAGCCTAATTTGGCTGACAGTCGAACGGCACGTAACATGCGCACTGGGTCTTCGGCGTAGCGCGTTTCTGGCTTGCCTATCATGCGCAGTATGCCGGCTTTGATGTCGGCGTAGCCGTTGTGGAAATCCAATACTTCTTGGCTGGCTGGGTTGTAATACAAGGCGTTGGCGGTAAAGTCACGGCGCAATGCATCCTCTATGATGGAGCCAAACACGTTGTCTCGTATGATGCGGCCAGAGTCGGTTACTTTGGCGTCGCCCTCGGCTTCTAAGTGGCTGCCACGAAAGGTTGAGACTTCTATGGTTTCGTCGCCGAATAAAACGTGCACCAACCTAAAGCGCTTGCCGATGAGGCGTGAGCGCCTAAACAGGCGATTGACTTGCTCGGGGGTGGCGTTGGTGGCCACATCAAAATCTTTGGGCGTGCGGTTGAGCAGCAAGTCGCGCACCGCGCCGCCAACGATGTAAGCTTCAAAGCCGGCTTTGTGCAAGCCTTCTGTGGTTTTTAGTGCGGCGTTGCTGAGTAAATTGCGGTCTATCTTATGCGTTTTATGGGCAATGCTTAAAGCGCCATGGTGCGGCAGATTGGGCTGCTTATGGGCATGGTTGGCCGTTAATTTTGAGCGCTGATGGGCTTTGTGTGTCGGGTTACCGTTAGTGCTGGCGTGCGCAAGGGATTTAGCGGATTTGCTGTTGAAAATTCGGTCTAGCAGTTTTTTAATCATGGGCTGATTATAGCTTAAAATCAGCCGGCTTTATTTTCCCACATGACGTCGGGCCGGCCGGCTTGTTTGTTAATACTGCGGCACATGACGAACAATAAATCCGATAATCGGTTCAAGTATTGCAAGGAAATGTCGGTGACTTTTTCGTTTCTATGCAACTCTACCAGCTTGCGCTCGGCGCGGCGGCAGACAGTGCGGGCTAAGTGGCAGTATGCGGCGGCTTTGCTTCCGCCGGGTAAGATGAATTCCTTGAGTGGCGTTAAGTGCTCGTTTAGGGCATCGATTTGGTCTTCTAAATCCTGTATGCGCGCTTGTTGCAAGATGACGTAGCCCGGTATGCAGATTTCACCGCCTACATTGAATAAATCGTGTTGAATTTGCGTGAGCGGGGCCAGCAGATTATCCGGCAAGCTCTCGGTGAGCATGATGCCTATGATGGAGTTGAGCTCATCCACGTCACCCATGGCTTCCACGCGTAAGCTGTCTTTGTTGATGCGACTGCCGTCGCCCAAGCCGGTGGTGCCATCGTCGCCGGTGCGTGTATAAATTTTACTTAGTCTGTTCGCCATGATGCGGCTCCTTGCCAGCTTGCATTTGCAATCGTTTATAATGTGTTCATTGTAACTGATGACAACCAGGCCATGAATGCGACTCAACACATTGCTAGCAAAAAAGCCCACGCTAATGATCCCATAGGCGTGTTTGATTCTGGGGTGGGCGGCCTATCTGTGTTGAAGCATATACAAGATTTGCTGCCGAACGAGCAGTTACGTTACGTGGCCGATAGCCGCTACGCTCCGTATGGCAATAAAACTGTGGCTGAAATTCAAGCGCGCTGTTTTACCTTGGCCGATTTTTTAATTGCCCAAGGTGCAAAAGTGCTGGTGGTGGCATGCAACACGGCCACGGCGGCAGCCATCGACGCCTTGCGCGAACGCTACACACTGCCGATTATCGGTATGGAGCCTGCGGTGAAACCGGCCGCTGAAGCCAGTCAGAATGGCATCATAGGCATATTGGCTACCGTGGGCACGCTTAAAAGCGCGCAGTTTGCCGCCTTGCTGGAAAGTTACGGCCGCAATGTGGAAGTGGTCACCCAAGCCTGCCCGGGTTTGGTTGAGTGCATAGAGCGCGGTGAAGTGGATAGCCCAGCCACGCGCGACTTGATTAAACAGTTTTGTGCGCCTTTATTGGCCGAAGGGGCCGATACCGTGGTGTTGGGCTGCACGCATTACCCGTTCGTGCGGGCATTGATTAGCGACGTCGTAGGCCCTAAGGTTAGTCTAGTGGATACCGGCGCCGCGGTTGCCAAGCAAGTGAAAAATCGATTAATCGAGAGCGGTTTGTTGGCAACGGAGCAAGCGCCTGGGGCTGTGCATTTTTGGACTAACAGTGCGGCGGTGGAAGCCCCTGCGGTGATCGCCCGTCTGTGGGGGCAAGCGGCTGAGGTGAGTGTTTTTTAGTTTCGCTTGGTTTTAAGTTAGTGCTGATCCAGCACTTCACCGGCTTTTAATTGGTATTGCGTGCCGCAATAAGGGCAGGTGGCCTGCCCAGTTTCAGCCAAATCTAAAAAAACCCGTGGGTGGGACGACCATAATGCCACTGCAGCAGTAGGGCAATGCAGCGGCAGGTTTTTGGCTGAGACGATGGTGGGTTTTTGCTTGGCCATGGTGTGGCTTATACCAAGGTTAACCAATCGGCATGCTTGGCCGATTTGCCGGTCACGGCATCAAAATACATTTTTTGCAATTGCTTGGTGATAGGGCCGGCTGTGCCGTTGCCTATGCTGCGTCTGTCTAATTCACGGATGGGCGTCACTTCGGCAGCGGTGCCAGTGAAGAAAGCTTCGTCAGCCGAGTAGACTTCATCGCGGGTGATGCGTTTTTCTATCACGCTTAAGCCGATTTCTGCGGCCAGTTGCACGATGGTGTCGCGGGTGATGCCTTCTAATGCGCTGGTGAGGTCTGGCGTATAAAGTTTGCCGTTGCGTATGATGAAGATGTTCTCGCCCGAACCTTCGGCCACAAAGCCGTCTACGTCTAACAACAAGGCTTCATCGTAACCGTCTAATGCCGCTTCTTGGTGTGCCAAGATGCTGTTCATGTAGTTGCCGTTGGCTTTGGCTTTACACATGGTAATGTTGACGTGGTGACGAGAGAAAGACGAGGTTTTAACGCGTATGCCATTATCCAAGGCATCTTGGCCCATGTAAGCGCCCCATTTCCAGGCCGCCACGATCACATGCGTCGATAAGGTTTTGGCTGAGATGCCCATGGCTTCGGCACCGTAAAATGCCATGGGGCGCATGTAGGCGGATTCCAAATTGTTTTCTCTGACGGCGGCTTTTTGCGCTTCCATCATTTCCTCTTTGCTGTAAGGCATTTTCATTTGCAAGATGTGTGCGCTGCGGAACAAGCGATCGGTGTGTTCTTTCAAGCGGAAAATGGCCGTGCCCTTGTCGGTTTTATAAGCGCGCACGCCTTCAAATACGCCCATGCCGTAATGCAAGGTGTGGGTTAAAACGTGGGTGGTGGCATCGCGCCAGTTAACCATTTTGCCGTCATACCAAATTACGCCATCGCGGTCTGCCATTGAGGTTGGAATTGCCATGTTGCTGCCTTATAAACGAATTTTGTAAAAGCCTTATTGTAAACTAAAGGCCGTAATTCTTGTCGCATGTTAAAATCAAATTCACTTAAAAACACAGATTT
>CAJBBQ010000076.1 GCA_903951385.1 uncultured Pseudomonadota bacterium | reverse complement strand
GAATCAGCTAAAAAACAGCAAGGATGCGCAGGATCGAACGCAGGCACAGCTTAATCAACTGAGCGCTCAGTTAGATAAAAATAATGGTTTAGTTAATCAGTTTCAGGTCGAATTAGCCACTGCTAAAGCTAAATTGATCGATGAGCAGAGTCGCGTTGCTCTGTCAGAAAAAGCCAATCAACAAGCAGCCGAAGCTGTGCCAATTTTATTTGAGCAATTTCAAGCTGCACAAACTCAATTGGATGCCGCTCAGGCTAATTTGATTGAGTTAAGTCAGCATCTACAGTCCGAGCAAAATCATCTGGCCTATGCTAAGCGCGAAGCATCCGACCTTCACCTTCAGCTTGAAAAAGTGCAGTTGGCAATTGCAGGCATTAAATTGAGTGACGCTAGTTTATTGCAATCACGGCAAACTGCGTTGGCAGAAGTGCATGCCAATATTGCTAGCTTGGAAGAGCGTGTTGCTGCCAGTTTGGCAAAAGAAAATCAATTAATCGACCAAGTAAAAATACTTAATGAATCGCAATTATCCACACAGCGTGACTTAAGCAGCTTAGATGCTGAGCTTAAATCACTAGAAAAAATTCAGCAGTCTTTAAAAAATGCGAGCGATGAAGAGGGCTTAAATCGCTGGTTAAAAGAATTTGACTTGCAAGATAAAACGCGCACATGGCAAACAATTAGCGTAAAGAACGGTTGGGAAACGGCGCTGGAAGCGGTGCTTGGGCCTAGGTTAAATGCCATTTCGGTGTCTAAATTACAAACTGCTGATCGCCCACCGACCTCCTTAATTTTAGCCATAGATGGGGCAGTTTCCAGCAAGAGCGTTCAGGCAGAAAATCGGACCACTCTTTATTCCATCGTTAACAGTAGCATGCCTGAGCAAGAGGCTGCCTTGCAAGAATGGTTGAGAGGCTTTTATTTGTTAGATGACGATGTTGATGCGGTGCAGGCAAGTTTATCCTTGCGTCATGGCGAGTATTTGGTTAACAAGCAAGGTGACATCTACAGCCAATACAGCGTTAGCTATTTTGCCAAGCAATCAGTCTTACACGGTGTGCTAGAACGCCAAGCCCAATTGCAAAGCCTGCAACAAAAACGTCCTCTTGCGCAGCTCGCTTTGACTCAAGCTGAGCAGGCATTAAGCCAAATCGATCTTGAATTGCAATCAGTAAAAGTGCTGCAGCGCTCGCAGTCTCAGGAATTAAAGCAGGCTATTGAACAAGCGCATCAATTGAGTTTAGCCATTCAGCAGCAGCAGCAAGCGCTGCTGGCTATGCAGCAACAACAAGACGACTTGCAGGCGGAACGCGTCAGGTTGGAAGATAAACGGTCGGCATTGTCTGTTGAAATGGCCTCTAAAGAACAGTTGTTGCAAACGGAATCCGCTAATTTGGCCTTGAGGCAACAGGCCAAATACGAGGCCGAATCACTGAAGCAAAAAACGGAGTTAAGCTTTAATCAAGCGCGCGATGAAATGCATTTGCTGGAAAAAACGCACCAAGAATTAAATTTTAGCTTGCGAATTATTTCTAATGAAATTAATGCCTTAGAGATTAAATTAACTGTAATTTTAGATGAAAATAGCAACATCAAAGCTAAGCGAGAGAGCCTGTTGGCAACCCTCGCAGAGATTGAAATAGATGGCTTCAAGCTAAGCTTACAAGCGGCCTTAGAAAAAAAACAAAACCAAGAGCGCGCGTTACTTGAAGCTAGAAATGCCATGAATGCATGCGAAGCTCAGCTTCAGCAGCATGAACGTGAGCGTATGCTTAATGAGCAGTCCTTGCACCCATTGCGCGATAAATTGGAAGCCGGACGTTTGAATGATCAGGAGGCGCGATTAAGCTTCGAGCAATGCCAAGCGGAGCTCATAGCATCTGGTGTGCCAGAGCAGCAGTTGAATGATAGATTGGATGCGGCCCAGGCCAACAAGGCAACGATGAAAGTGGTGGATCTGGAAAGAAGCTGTGCGCAAACCCAAGCCGAGATAGAGGCTTTGGGCGCTGTTAATTTGGCCGCCATGCAAGAGCTGGATTCGGAACAAACCCGTCGCTTATACCTAGCCAGTCAATCGGCTGATTTAAAAGAGGCGATCGACACTTTGGCAGATGCCATACGTAAAATAGATAAAGATACCCGTAGCCGATTGCAAGATACCTTCGATTTAGCCAACCAGCATTTTAACGAGCTGTTCGTCACTCTTTTTGGTGGCGGGCAAGCGGGCTTGGCGCTGCTGGGTGATGAAATACTGGACACCGGCTTGCAGGTTTTTGCTCAGCCGCCGGGTAAGAAAAACAGTACCATACACCTGCTTTCCGGTGGCGAAAAAGCCCTCACGGCATTGGCCTTGGTGTTTGCCTTATTTAGACTCAACCCGGCACCATTTTGCTTAATGGACGAAGTCGATGCGCCACTAGACGATAGCAACACTGAGCGCTTTTGCGCGATGGTGAAAAAAATGTCGGAAAAAACGCAGTTTTTATACGTCAGTCATAATAAAATAACCATGGAAATGGCCCAGCAATTGATCGGTGTTACCATGCAGGAATCCGGTGTATCACGTATTGTTGAGGTCGATATGGACGCAGCGGTGCAGATGATGTCGGCCTATGAGGCTGCCTAGGTATCAAGTGCAATTGTTCAAACAAAACCAACTGAAAGTTAAGCTTATATGAGTGATTTGCAAATAGCATTAATAGCCATAGGTGCATTGATAATATTGGCGGTATTGATTCTTAATTGGTGGCAGGAAAGGCGCTTTCACCGGCAAGTGCAAAGTCAATTTACCGACATAAAAAGCGATGCTCTGCTGCCAGAATCCGCTGCACAAACTCCACTAGACAGCGAAGCGCATGAAGATGGCTTAATTTCTGAGAAGGATGATACTCAATCCGGACTTGAAGATGGCGTGTATGACATAGCTGATGCGCAGGATGCGGATAACTTTACCATCAACGTAGCGGTAAAAATTGATGCTGAAGACGCTCCGGCATTCGATACCTTGACAGTCACCGCCGACAGCGAAGAGCCGCAGCCAAGTCAGACGATAGAAGAGGTTGCGCCATCCGCGCCGGCTGAGCCAAAAGTCAGCGCTGGTTTGCCTAGTATGCTACTCAGTAAAATCGACACCACGGCATTGTTGTACTTGGCTAAAGAATCGACCAGGCTGACATTGAAAGAGAGTTTGCAAGGTTTATTTGACGGCTTGGATAAACCGTTTTTTATCCACGCACTGGATAAAAACCAGGCTTGGCAAGTGCTCGATGATGACGATACGCAGACGTATCAGCCTGTATTGAGGGTGGCTTGCAGCCTGCAATTGGCTGACAGAGGTGGCGCCGTGACCCGTAGCACGCTAAGCCGCTTCCAGCTTGCCGTGACCGAGCTTGCGCTAAAAATTAATGCAGACCTTGAGTGGCAAGACATAGAAAGCATTCAGCTGCAAGCAAGTGAACTGGACGAATTTTGCATAGCCGTGGATAAAACCGTGGGTTTTCATTTAAGTCATGGTGAAAACGGTGCGTTTTCGGCTGCTAAATTGACAGCATTGGCTGAGGCGCATGGCTTGGCGGCTAACGATGCAGGCTGCTTGCAAGCATTTAATCCACAAAGCGCTAAACCCTCTTTCATTATTTTCAATACGGAAAATCAGTTAACTGCTTTTAATGCCGCAAGTGATGCGCTCATAAAAAGCGTTATTTTTCAATTGGACATTCCCCGTGTTGATGAATGTACGCTGGCATTCAAGCAAATGGTTAAGGTGGCTAAATCGCTAGCGGTCGATTTAAACGCCAATTTACTGGATGCCAATAATCGTATATTGAATGATCAGCAAATTGAGCAAATATTCCAACAAGTCGATTCCATTCAAGACACCATGCGCTTGCGCGGCATAGAGCCGGGTTCCGAAGCGGCGCTTAGGTTGTTTTCATAAATGAGCCGAGCTGAACAGCAAGGCTTATTGTTTGAAGCCCCAACGAACTCAGAGCCGCTATCGGTCGACATAAACCTGCAATACCAACAATTAAAACGCAGTCTAGAACAATACGATTACGAGTACTACGTGTTGGATGCGCCGTCTGTTCCCGATAGCGAGTACGATAGACTCTTTAAGGCGCTGCAAGCCATAGAGCAGGCGCATCCTGAGTTGGTCACAGCAGACTCACCAAGCCAACGAGTCGGCGGTAGCCCAAGCAATGCCTTTGCTAACATCACGCATAAGCAAGCAATGCTATCGCTTAACAATGCCTTTGAGGATCCCGAGTTGGAAGCGTTTGACAAGCGCATACGCGATACGCTGGCCTGCAATCAAGTTGAATACGCAGTAGAACCAAAGTTCGATGGATTGGCTATCACCCTAAGCTATGAAAACGGGCTATTCAAGCAAGGAGCAACCCGTGGTGATGGCTATAGCGGTGAGGATGTAACACACAATCTACGGACACTACGAGCCATCCCCATGCGTTTGAACTGTCAGAACCCACCTGCCTTACTGGAAGTGCGTGGTGAAGTGTTGATGTTTAAGCGCGACTTTGAGAAGCTAAATAAAATGCAGTTAGCCAAGGGTGAAAAACCGTTTGCTAACCCGCGAAATGCAGCCGCAGGTAGCCTGCGTCAATTGGACCCAAAAGTAACGGCGACTAGACCATTAAGCTTTTTTGCCTATGGTTTAGGTGTGGCGCAAGGCATTCCGCCTATGCATAGCCATAGTACGGCCATGGATTACCTTGCCAGCCTGCATTTTCCGGTGAGCCAGGAACGCGGCGTGGTTTTAGGTTTGCCCGGCCTGCAAGGCTATTACCTCAAAATGGCAGACTTGCGTGATGGTCTGGCCTTTGATATTGATGGGGTGGTTTACAAGGTAAATCAATTCAAGTTGCAAGATGAGCTCGGCTTTGTATCCCGTGCGCCAAGATGGGCCATCGCTCATAAATTCCCAGCACAAGAAGCGCTAACCGTCGTTGAAGACATCACCGTGCAAGTGGGCAGGACAGGCGCAATCACGCCGGTAGCAAGGCTATCCCCGGTTTTTGTTGGTGGGGTGACGGTAACTAACGCTACCTTGCACAACGAGGACGAGGTGAGACGAAAAGACGTGCATATCGGTGACACGGTGAGCGTGCGCAGGGCAGGGGACGTCATACCGGAAGTGGTAAGCGTGGTTATGGAAAAGCGCCCGATTAATGCAAGGCGCTTTGTGATGCCGACCGTCTGTCCAGACTGCGGCTCGCATATCGTTAGGCCAGAGGACGAAGCGGTGGCCAGATGCAGTGGCGGGCTTTTTTGCCCTGCGCAGCGTAAGCAAGCCATTATTCATTTTGCCTCGAGGCGCGCAATGGATATAGAGGGACTAGGGGATAAGCTAGCCGATCAATTGGTTGAGGCGCAGTTAGTCAACACGCTGGCTGATATATACCAACTTAATTTATCCGTCTTATGTAACTTGGAGCGCATGGCCACGAAGTCAGCAGAAAATCTGTTGCAAGCATTGCATAAAAGTAAATCCACCACATTGGCACGCTTTATTTATGCCCTAGGCATGCGTAACGTCGGAGAGGCGACGGCGAAGGATTTGGCTAGGCATTTTGCCAGCCTTAACAACCTCATGCAGGCCAGCCGCGATGATTTGTTAGCGGTGAATGACGTGGGCCCGGTGGTGGCGGATTGCATAGTGAATTTTTTAGGCGAAGCGCACAACCAGTTAGTTATAAAACAATTGTTAGAAGCAGGGGTGTGTTGGCCAGACAGCGACAATATTAGTGCTGAGCTAAGTCACCTAGCAGGTAAGACTTTTGTGCTAACTGGCACTTTGGCTAACATGTCCCGTGAGCAAGCTAAAGAATTAATTGAGGCTAGGGGAGCTAAAGTGAGTGGCAGCGTGTCCAAAAAAACAAATTATGTTGTTGCTGGAAGTGAGGCTGGTAGCAAATTAGACCAGGCCAAAACGCTCGAATTAACTATTTTAGATGAAGCTGGCTTGCTGCAACTACTCGCAGAGCATTGAACTTAAAGGTAAGTAGACGATATGAAACTAGAAAAAACTTTAATAACGGCATTCATCTTAATGTTCTTTAACGATGTTTTAGCTGCCAATTATAGCGCAAGCGAATGCAATAAATTATTAAATTCAGGCAATATACCAGCAGCCATTGATTACTCAAAAGCCATGTTATCGCTTAACGGCAGCGATAAAGATGCTTTGTTATGCCAAGGTCGAGCCTATTATGCCGCGGAGGAGTTCAATAAGGCGCTACTTGCATTTGAGCTGGCAGAAAAAAATTCCAATAATGAGCTGGATAAGATAGTGGCTGTTTTTCTAAAAGCCAATGCCAGTTATGCCATGAAGCAAAAAGATCAAGCATTAGCAAGCTATAAAAAAGCCCTTAAACAATCGCAAATGATAGCGAACAAAGCCATGGAGCGCCTAGCTCTTAACGCCATTGGTGACATAAGTAACAATGATAAGGACTATCAGCATGCACTGGATTGGTATCTGCAAGGTTTTAAGCTGGCGGCTAATGACAATGAGCGAGGAGAGAGTGCCGAGAAGGTAGGCGGGACTTACCATGCGCTAAACCAAGACGATCTAGCGCTTGAATACCAAATAAAAGCATATTTGATGCACGATAGGGTTGGGACGCCAGACCAATATGCGCAATCCAGTATTTTATTGGGCCAGTATTACGCCATCGTCAAGAATTACGATAATGCTGAAAAAACACTCACTAAAATTATCAAATTTGCCAATGAACAGGGCGGTGAATACTATGAGGCTAAAGCAAGCTATGTGTTAGCTAAAGTCGAATTGGCCAGAGGTAACACTGCAAAAGCAGCGGAATTAATAGAAAAAGCCAAGCTAATTGCAAAAAGAACCCGAGATATCGCCTTAGAAAAAGAAATCATAAATGAAACTAAAGACTTATTTTGACAGCGATTGCCAGCTAAATAAGCTAAACGTGTCAACTCTAAGCGAGCCACCATTATGAATCCTAAAAAAGACATCGCCCCTTCAGACCTTACGCCAAGAGAGGTGTTTGAAAGTCGCAGGGATTTCATAAAGAAAGCAGGTGTTGGCTTGATAGCAAGTACAGCTCTGCTATTAAATTGCCCCATTAGTGCAGCTACGCCAAAAAATACAAATCTTTCATCAAGGAAATTAAAGGCCATAAGCACGGCTTATGGCAAAGGGGAGAAGCTTACAAGCTACGAAGACGTTACCTCGTATAACAATTTCTACGAATTTGGATCAGATAAAAGTGAACCGGCAATTAACGCCAAACTTTTTAAAACGCAACCATGGACGCTGACTGTGGAGGGCGAGGTAAGGAAAAATAAAACCATCGCCATGGAAGATATATTAAAGCTGGCGCCATTAGAGGAGCGCATATACCGCATGCGCTGTGTTGAGGGTTGGTCTATGGTAATCCCATGGGTGGGGCTGCCACTTTCTGAGTTAATCAAATGGGCTGAACCTACTGGAAATGCTAAATATGTTGAATTCATCTCGCTAGAGGATAAGCAGCAGATGCCTGGCCAAAACATTCCATTAATAGACTGGCCCTACACCGAAGGACTG
>CAJBBQ010000075.1 GCA_903951385.1 uncultured Pseudomonadota bacterium | reverse complement strand
TCCTGGCGTTTGACAATTACGAGCACGTGCCCAAGGCCAAGTGCATGACCCAGGTCAAGCGCAGGAAGAACATCCCCGTCCTGCCCTTCTCCGAGCACTCGGAGCTGCCGTGCATGGTGCCGGACGGCGAGCGGTGGTCCCAGTGCATCGCGAACCGCACGTTCAAGACCAAGGTGATCGACCTGGTCCTGCTCCGGCTGCCGGCCCTCCTCCTGCAAGGCAAGCCACACCGGCGGCTCATCGTGGACTACCACCAGCCGGCCGAGTACCAGTTCGACGAGGTGACCTCGCTCATCCGGTACGAGCCCATCCTGGACCTTCCCGTGCTGGGCGAGGCCGACCTCAAGTTCACGCGCTACGCGAGCCGGCACGGCAAGCTCCTGGTGGACTCGATCGACGGGGATTCCATCCCGATCGCGCTGATGCACTACGAGCTGGAGCTGCGCCGGGCCACGCCGCCCCCGCTCATCTCCGTGTACCGGCTGGAGCTGCGCCTGCCGGGGGAGCCCGCGAGGGCCCAGAAGCGCAAGCCGGGCGAGGACGACACCGTGCCCAGCCGGCGGGCCCCGCGGACCTACGAGTACGTGAACATCCACGCGCTCTACGCGGGGGTCATGGACGTCATCGCGCAGTGCACGGGCCGAGTCCGAATACAGACGCACGCGGGGCACGAGATGGCCATGCTGATCTCGCTCATCGCGCTCACGGGGACGGACTTCTCGCGCCACCTGCCGCAGATGTCCGGCAAGTCCGTCTACGCGTGGATGCCGGACATCTGGCCTTCCCTGGCGATGGCGTACGACGTCCAGCGGGCGTGCCTCCGCGGGGAGGCCGGGCGGGAGCTGGTGGCCCTCCTGTACAAAACCAAGTTTCCCAAGCACGCGCGCCCGAGCACGCAGAGCCTCGAGGGCGTGCTGTCCGACCTGCAGGCGTCCGGGATCGGCGCGCGGATCAAGGAGAGCCTGCCGTCGCTGGAGCGGATCGCCTGCACGATACGCAACGCGAACTGGGTCCTGTCGTACTGGACCTGCGAGCCCGCCCCCGATCCGATCCAGCCGGCGTACGGGTTCAGGCTCCTGCCCGGCGGATGCACCGAATACGACGACCGCAGGCCCGCCGACGGGGAATAAAGGACCTCTGGCACAGTATTAAAGACGTGTCAGACAGCACAGTGCAAGCGCCACACACATCCCTTCTGACATGAACAAGTGGTCCCATCTAATCGCTGCACTTGGTTTGGCCACGATGGCCTTTGTGATTAACATCCTAGTCCGCAACGACTCGAACGTGAACAAGCTAGACACGGTCCGGTTCTACACGATGGTGCGAGAGAAGGGCGACGTCACCGCCGCGCAGTCGTACCTGAACACGTGGACGCTCACCGACCCGTGCGCCAAGATGACAAACCTGTCCACCCCTCCCCTTGGCGACGCGACCATCCTGGCGTGCCAGACCGCCCGGCGGGACCTGCGCGTCAACATCCTCAACGCCATGAAATGCAACCTGTACAGCTCCCAGGTGTGCAACGTCATGCAAAAGGTGATGGCCGGGATCATCTCGGTCAACAACTCGGTGACCGGCGCGTTTTTCCAAGGCAAGGACCTCACGGCCAAGGCGCCCGGGTACGACCTGACGTTCAAGCAGGTCATCTACAACACGATACAGGACGCGCCCAACGTCCTGCACAACGCCTTCTGGGCCAAGCAGGAGAGCCAGTTCATCGTGCTGCGGACCATTCTCTACAACCTGATCACCATCTCGATCCTGGCCAACCTGTTGGTGCACATCAGCGACACCATGCCCGGGTGGGGCTGGAACTACCGGCTGGGGATGCGGGTCGGGATCTTCCTGATCTCGTTCGTCCTGAGCAATATCTTCCTGTTCAGCAACTTCTCGGCGACGGCCACGATCGTCCTCCTGGGGATCTTCACGCCGGCCATCATCAACCTGATCTACTTTGAGCTGTTCCTCGACGACACCCTCGACCGGCCGTGGGTGCACCCGTACACGTTCACGATCGTCTTCGTGTCGGTCTCCCTGCTGGCCCTCACAGAGAACGACGTGCTCAACTCCATGGTGGTGACGCTCGAGCTGATCAAGTCCCAGGCCGCCGCCCAGCTCTACATGGAGGTCGTCTGGTACTGGACCGGCTACATGGAGAAGAAGCGCC
>CAJBBQ010000074.1 GCA_903951385.1 uncultured Pseudomonadota bacterium | reverse complement strand
GCATAAGCAGCGAACTGGTGTTTTACCGCTCATTATTTGGCTTAATCACGGTAAGCCTATACCTGCGCAGTCAAAAACTAAGCTTAGCCACACCGGAGCTTTTCAATCAGATGTCACGCGCACTGGTTGGTTTTGCCTCCTTGGTGTTATTTTTTTACGCCATCGCACACTTGCCGCTCGCGACCGCCATGACGCTTAATTACACCTCGCCATTATTCCTCGCCTTGTTGTCGCCTTTTTTATTGCAGGAACCACTCAAAAGAACGCTGCTATTAGCCCTCACGATTGGCTTTATTGGCGTCAGCTTGCTGCTGAAACCCACTTTAAACAGCGGTAACGCCCTGGCCGGCAGCCTAGGCTTACTGTCTGGGCTAGGCGCTGCTTGGGCTTATGTGCACGTCAAACAATTGGGGCAACAAAACGAACCAGACACCCGCACGGTGTTTTATTTCACCTTGGTGTCTACCGTATTGGCCGGATTATGGATGCTGATGGCGCCGCAACTCCATGGCTTAGACGGCATAAGCAGCGAACTCCTGAGCGGATTCCATCGCTTGAATTGGCAAGACATGCCGCTGCTAATCGGCTTAGGCGCCACGGCCACCGTTGCCCAATTAGCCATGACGCGGGCCTACCGCACTGGCGACACCTTGGTGGTAGCCAGCTTAGCTTACACCACGGTGGTGTTAGCGAGCCTATTTGGGGTGTTGTGGTGGGGAGAGCAGTTAAGCATAGGCGATTGCCTAGCCATTAGCTTGATAGTGTTAAGCGGACTCATCAGCCTACGCAGCAAGGCCGCCTGAACCTTACTAGGCTTCCAATAAACCGCTGCGCATGGCAATCAAGGCAATTTCCGCCGAGTTATTTGCATTTAACTTTTGCTTGATGTTGTACAGATGGGTGCCTACCGTACGCGGGCTTAAAAATAAAGTTTCGGCAATCTCATTGGTGGTTTTACCCTTAGCCAAGGCCATGAACACCTCAAATTCCCTGGGAGACAACACGTCTACTGGATTTTGATCGCCAGACAATTGCTGTATGGCCATTTGCTGAGCCACGCCAGCCTCCAAGTACTTCTTGCCACTGGCCACCACCCGTATCGCTTTGATCATCTCTTCGGCGGCACTGCGTTTAGTTAAATAGCCCATGGCGCCGGCATTGAGCACGCGTTTGGGATGCACCGAATCCTCATGGGCCGACAGCACCAGTATTTTTGCCGCACTGTCTTTGGCTAAGATGCGCTCTATGGCTTCCATGCCACCTATACCTGGCATGGTGATGTCCATGACCACCACATGCGGTTTGAATTCCACGTAGCGCTGTATGGCTTGCTCGCCGCTTTCGGCTTCGCATACGACCTTAATGTCCGCATCGGTTTCCAGTAACATTTTGAAACCCATGCGCACTACCGCATGGTCGTCCACCAACATCACATTAATTACGCTCATTTTTTACCCGTTCACTAAAAGCGGCCTAACTGGCCCGCGGAATGTTGATATGGATTGCGGTGCCGCGATTCGGTTCAGATAGCAGACTAAAACTGCCGTGAAAACCCTGCACGCGTTCGCGTATGCCTAGCAGTCCAAAATGTTGAGATTGATCGACTGACGCCAAGTTCATGCCTACGCCATCGTCCTTAATCAGCAACTGCAGCTCGTTTTCCAGCAAGGTCAAACTGACCTCTATGCTCTTAGCTTGTGCGTGCTTTAAGGCATTGTTAATGGATTCTTGGACGATGCGGTAAACATTGATATTCAGGCTTTCGCCCAAATCGTCTAATTGCCCGTTTAACTTTAATTCGAAACGCACGTTGGCATGCAATGTTTGCCAATAATGCATGGCATCGCGCAAGGTTTCGGATAAACCTAAATTGTCTAAAGCACCGGGGCGCAACTGCCGTATGATGCTGTGCATGCCTTCGTAAATTTGGTTGGCTGCGCCCACTATGGTTTGCGCGTTGGCCGCTATGTCCGGTGATTTATCTTTGGCCTTATTGGCGATTGCCACCGCAAAGGTTTTAATGGCCGTGACGTATTGACCAAGCTCATCATGCAATTCCCTCGCTAAACTGCGGCGCTCGTCTTCAATGTGGTTTTGAATCAATTGGGTGAGCTGACGGTTTTCTTCCAATTGGCGTTCCATGGCTAAAGACTCGGCCATGCGGTTCAAACTATGGCCTATGCGATTGAATTCCGGCAAGGTAAAGGTCGGCAAGCGCGTGCTTAAATCGCCCCGCTCCATGCGGTTAATCGAGGTCAATATGGGTTTAATCGGCTTCAAGGAATGGCTTAACAAAGCGTACACCATCAAATTAAGCATCACGAAAAAAAACAACCCTACCCACATCAATTGCCTAAAACCCGACCAGGCTTCGCGTATTGAACCGGCGGCGCTGGACGACACCACCAAGGTGCCATAACGTATACGGCGCTCCACCGTCTCAACTGGCGGTTGGACCATTTTCTCAAACCACTTAGGCGCTTGCACGTCTGCCTTGTAAGTCGAAGGCGGCGAGGTATACAAGACGTTACCGCTAATGTCGTACAGCACTATGTGGCTGCTGCGCACGTAACCTAAGGACTGCAAAAAGCTTTGCAAGACCTTGTCTGTTTGACCGTACTCCGGATTAAGGGCGGAACTAATGATCACCGTATCAAGTAATTGCACGGTGACGCGACTGGCTGCTTCAACACGCTCCCGTATAGAAGTGCGTGTGTCGTTGACCAGTATGCTGCCCACCACCAGAATGAAAGCGAGCGACAGCAAGGTAATGAGTAGGTTTAAGCGGAACTTTAAGCTCATGCAGGGCTTTTTTCTTTAGTAAAAATTAAAACAGAAATGAGTTTAACAAGTTTATGTCTGCGGCGACATAGTGATATTCACTAGAATAAAAAACTGATTGCGCCTAAAGCCCAGTAGCGCGTTACAAGGCAAATCGAGCATGCAGGTCGTTTAAATTCAAGCTTTGCAATATCGCCTCCAAGCGAGCCAT
>CAJBBQ010000073.1 GCA_903951385.1 uncultured Pseudomonadota bacterium | reverse complement strand
CTTACTTAATATTTATGAATGATTTGTTACAAAATATATACTGCAAGGAATATGCCAGATTTAATGTAATTTAAAGTTACATTTAAAATCAATTGTTTAAGTAAATAATTTTAAGGGGGGGTAAGTGTGGTGGCTATCTTCAACCACAGTTGGTTGCTTACAACCGCCAACTTGCAATTTACAACCAATAAAAAACCCAGCCACTTGCGTGGACTGGGTTTATTTTATGGCTAAGCTGATTAGGCTTAAATTAGCGCTAACTATGCTTTGTTCGTGCCAGCGCGTTTACGCTCGTTTTCCGTTAAATGGCGTTTACGGATACGTATGGTTTTTGGGGTTATTTCCACCAACTCATCGTCATCAATAAACTCCACCGCCGATTCCAATGACAAGGCGATAGGTGTAATCAAGCGCACCGCTTCATCGGTACCGGATGAACGCACGTTGGTTAGTTGTTTACCTTTAATCGGGTTCACCACCAAGTCGTTATCACGGCTGTGCACGCCTATGATCATGCCTTCGTACAATTTATCGCCTGGCACAGAGAACATTTTTCCGCGGTCTTGCAATTTCCATAAGGCGTAAGCCACGGCCTCGCCTTTTTCGGCGGAAATCAACACGCCATTACGGCGACCTGGCATGTCGGCTTTCACCGGGGCGTACTCATCAAACACGTGGCCCATTAAACCGGTGCCGCGTGTCATGGTTAAAAATTCACCTTGGAAACCAATCAAACCGCGCGCTGGAATTTTGTATTCCAAACGGGTACGGCCGTTACCATCGGATTCCATGTTAAGCATTTCACCACGACGGCGACCCAATTCCTCCATGGCAGCACCTTGGTGCTCGTCTTCTAAATCGACAGTGAGAATTTCATAAGGCTCGCATTTTTCACCGTTGATTTCGCGGAACACCACTTTAGGTTTACCCACGGCCATTTCAAAGCCTTCACGGCGCATGGTTTCCAACAGAATAGTTAAGTGCAACTCGCCACGACCGGATACGCGGAACACGTCGGCATCTTCGGTTTCTTCAACGCGCAAGGCCACGTTCACCAACAATTCTTTGGTTAAGCGATCACGGATTTGACGTGATGTAACAAACTTACCTTCGGTGCCGGCTAATGGTGAGGTGTTAACCATGAAGTCCATGCTCAAGGTAGGCTCGTCCACACCTAAATGCGGCAAGCCCACTGGGTTCTCACGGTCGCAAATGGTAAAGCCAATACCGATGTCGTCTAAACCAGAAATGATCACGATGTCACCGGCTTCGGCGTCTTCAACTGGCACGCGCTCCAAGCCTTGGAAACCCAAGACCTGATTAATTTTACCCATGGCCACTTGTTTAACGCCATTCATGATGGTTACAGCCTGACCGGATTTGATTTTACCGTTAGTCACACGACCCACGCCTAAACGGCCGGTATAAGTCGAGTAATCCAAAGCGGAAATTTGCATTTGCAACGGGGCTTTGCTGTCACCAGCAGGTGGCGACACGTGTTTAAGGATGGTGTCAAACAAGGCGCGCATGTTGTCTGAAGGCGTCTTCATGTCCAACATGGCGTAACCGTTAATGGCTGAAGCGTAAACAATAGGGAAATCCAACTGATCGTCATTGGCACCTAAGTTAGCAAACAAATCAAAGGTTTGGTTGATTACCCAATCGGTACGAGAACCTGGGCGGTCCACCTTATTAATTACGACTATGGGTTTCAAACCTAAGGCCAAGGCTTTTTTGGTTACGAAACGGGTTTGTGGCATAGGGCCTTCAACCGCATCCACTAACAACACCACGCCGTCCACCATGCCTAATACGCGCTCTACTTCACCACCAAAGTCCGCATGGCCTGGGGTGTCCACAATGTTAATGCGTGTGCCTTCGTAAACCAAGGCAGTGTTTTTCGCCAAAATGGTAATGCCGCGTTCTTTCTCTAAATCGTTAGAGTCCATGACGCGCTCCACCACTGCGTGGTGAGCGGCAAAAGTGCCGGCTTGTTGTAGAAGCTTGTCTACCATGGTGGTTTTACCATGGTCAACGTGGGCAATGATGGCGACGTTTCTTAAATTCCTGCTGCTAGGGGTGCTTGACATAGTGTGGAGCCAGTATTGAAAGGCGGCGATTCTAACATACTTAAGGGCCAATTAATTTTCCCGCTCAAATTATTAATTTGACAATCCCGATTAATTGTTTATACTGCGCGCTTCATTCGCATTACGCCTTATTTGGTAATGCTTGAATCATTGCCCTGACCCTTCTGTTGCTCGTGATTGTTTGTAGCAACTATCAAGAAATCAGCTGTATCGATTTTTACTGGTTAGCGGCTGTGCCCGTGCGCTGGTAAAGATTGTATTAGCTTGTTGTTATCAACATTGAACACTGCTTTTGTGTGCATAGCTTGATTTAACGAACACCCAATACCCTCTGCGTTTATATTGCCCTTGTGGCATGAGCTGAATTGCATCGCTTATGTACAAAGGATATGCCCGTTTTTACTTAGCGCCCTTTTGTTTTATTTACTATTGCTTATCGCTTATAGGCGACAAGCTAGAAAGGGTCTACTTTGTCTTTTGCATCATTAAATCTTGATAACGCCTTACTTCGTGCCATTGAAGAATCAGGCTACACCACCCCAACCGCTATTCAGGCACAGGCTATTCCTGTTGTGACCGCTGGTCATGACTTGATGGCCTCTGCACAAACCGGCACCGGTAAAACCGCGGCCTTTATGTTGCCAGCCTTAAACTTATTGGCTACCCCACACGAATTAAAAAGCCGTGGCCCACGCATCTTGGTTTTAGTGCCTACCCGTGAATTGGCCACGCAAGTGAACGAAGCTGCGCGTAAGTACGGCAAATTCATCCGCGCCCGTACCGTGAGCATCGTTGGCGGCATGCCATACCCATTACAAAACAAATTGCTATCGCAACCACTAGACATCTTAGTGGCTACCCCAGGTCGCTTGTTGGACCACAT
>CAJBBQ010000072.1 GCA_903951385.1 uncultured Pseudomonadota bacterium | reverse complement strand
GGCCTTTTTTGTATTTGGTGCCCGGAGCCGGAGTCGAACCGGCACACCCTTACGAGCGAGAGATTTTAAGTCTCTTGTGTCTACCAATTTCACCACCCGGGCGGATAGCAGGTCTACAACAAATTGCGGTGCGTATTCTAACACCTTAGTTTGCATTTTTCTAAGCAAAAAATGGCTTTTTTCAAGAATATTTGCAAAAGAACGAGTGCTGGCTTACTTCTTTACAACATACCTGGCGGGCGTATTGAATGCATTTTAAATAGATTAAAAATCTATTGGTTTACGCTAGAACTTGGTTGATAATAGCGCTCTCGTGTTAACCATAGCCCATTTTAATGTCATCCACTACTGGCAATAAAACAAAACTTTCCGCACTGACTTTAGCCGCACTAGGCGTGGTTTTCGGTGATATCGGCACCAGCCCACTGTATACCATGAAAGAAGTCTTTTCGGTTGGCATGCACCCCGTGCCCCTCAACGAAGTCAACATGTTCGGCATTTTATCGCTGATCGTTTGGGCTTTAATCATGGTGGTGTCGGTTAAATACGTGGCTTTTATTATGCGTGCCGATAACCGTGGTGAAGGCGGCATCATGGCCTTGCTGGCTTTAGCCAGTCACAATGCGGCAGGCGATGCAAAAAAACAGCACACCATCATGTTGCTGGGCATTCTAGGCGCCTGCATGTTTTATGCGGACGGCATGATCACCCCGGCCATTTCAGTATTGTCCGCAGTCGAAGGCTTGGAACTGGCCGCCCCGGTTTTACACCCCATGATATTGCCAATCACTTTATTGGTGTTATTCATCTTATTTTGGGCGCAAAGCAAAGGCACCGCCTTAGTCGGCGCATTCTTTGGCCCCATCATGCTGCTGTGGTTTACCGTCCTAGGCGTGCTCGGCATTCAGGGCATCATGCAAAACCCCAGCATACTGCAGGCCCTCAATCCAATTTACGCCTTTAATTTCTTTAGCGTCAGCCCATGGATTGCCTTCGTGGCATTGGGCGCCGTGGTCTTGGCGGTTACCGGTGCTGAAGCGCTGTATGCTGACATGGGTCACTTTGGTCCCTTTCCTATACGCTTAGCGTGGTTTGGTTTTGTTTTACCCGCGCTCATTCTTAATTATTTTGGCCAAGGCGCCTTGATTTTGCAGGATCCGGAAAGTGTAAAAAATCCTTTTTACTTATTGGCGCCAGAATGGATGCTCTACCCGCTCATCGTGTTAGCCACACTGGCGGCAGTGATTGCTTCGCAAGCCGTAATTACCGGCGCTTTTTCCGTATCTCGCCAAGCCTTGCAATTGGGTTATTTGCCGCGCATGCACGTGGAACACACTTCCGAAAGCGAAGAAGGGCAAATTTACATGCCACGCGTCAACTGGGGCTTGATGCTAGGCGTGATGGCCTTGGTCTTAAGTTTCAAATCCTCAGGCAATTTAGCGGCGGCATACGGCATTGCCGTGACTGGCGACATGGTCATTACCACTTTATTAGCCGGCATCGTTTTCCATCATATTTGGGGCTGGAGCAAATTGCGCACCGGCATGCTGGTGGCCTTGTTCTTGGTGGTCGACGTGGCTTTTTTTAGCGCCAACGTATTGAAAATACCGGATGGCGGCTGGGTGCCATTGGTTATAGGCATTTTTATTTTCACCTTGATGCTGACTTGGAAAACCGGTCGCAACATGCTCTATTCCATGCTCAAAAACGAAGCCATGGCCATAGACCCATTCATTGAAGCGGTCGGCGCGCACCCACCCTTGCGCGTGAGTGGCACCGCCATATTCATGACGCCAAACTTAGACGGCGTGCCGCATGCCATGCTGCACAACCTAAAACACAATAAAGTTTTGCACGAAAAAATGGTCTTGCTGACGGTCAAATTCCTGGATTACCCGCACACATCCAATGAGGAACGCGTCACGGTAGAAGATTT
>CAJBBQ010000071.1 GCA_903951385.1 uncultured Pseudomonadota bacterium | reverse complement strand
TGTTCGTTATAGATCGCTTATTTTAACTCAAACTAAGGCCATGCATGCATTTGTCCACTTAAGCCTGGTCTTAATCTTGTTTGTCTGCACGTGGCATAAAATAGTCACAGATAGCGCTAAAGCTTTGTTAAGATTGCGCTTTAATGCATAAATGGACTTAGCGGTGTGAATAACAAGGCAGCAATCAATACTGGCAACACTTTATACTTAGCCTCTCGCAGCCCACGTCGGGTTGAGCTTCTAAGTCAGCTAGGCTGGGGCTGTGTTATCAAACCTGCCGATATCGATGAGACCCCGCTTGCAGGCGAGCAGGCTGCGGCTTATGTGCAAAGGTTGGCAGAACAAAAAGCCTTAGCCACTGGCCGCTTGCTTGGCTCAGTAAATAGCGCGCAGGCGATATTGGCGGCCGATACCACGGTGGCGCTAGGCATACAGTTGTTAGGTAAACCAGCGGACGAGGCCGATGCGCGAGCAATGTTAGCCGGTTTGTCTGGCAGCGTGCATCAGGTGCATACGGCCGTGGCATTGCTATTTAATCAGAAAATTGAATTGGCCTACTCATGTACCCATGTTGAAATGATGGGGCTGTCGGCGGTGCAAATCGACGCTTACTTAGCTAGTGGCGAATGGCAAGATAAAGCCGGTGGCTATGGCATACAGGGCTTAGCCGCGGCTTGGATTAAGCGTATAGAAGGCAGTTATTCTGGGGTAATGGGTTTGCCTTTGTACGAAACAGCCGCATTGTTGCGTGGGCAAGGCTTAAGTGTGCTGTAGACTTAAGTGTTAAATCGCATTTCCGTTTTGATGCAGATGAATTAAATTAAAAGAGAAGTCAATTGAGCGAAGAGATATTAATTAATGTAACGCCACAAGAGACGCGCATTGCCATGATGGAGAATGGCGTGGTGCAGGAATTGCAAATTGAACGCAGTTCCTCGCTGGGCTTGGTTGGCAACGTCTACCGTGGTGTGGTGTGCCGGGTATTGCCCGGTATGCAATCTGCCTTTGTGGAAATAGGCCTGCAGCGGGCGGCATTCTTGCATGCCGGCGATATATTTGAATGCGGCCAGTCCGAAACGCAGTTGCCCATCCAGGCTGTGTTGCATGAAGGGCAGTCTTTAATGGTGCAAGTCATCAAAGAGCCCATAGGCACCAAGGGTGCTAGGTTGACCACGCAAATTAGCATAGCCGGCCGATTTTTGGTGTATCTGCCACAACAAGAACACATAGGCGTGTCGCAGCGCATAGAGGATGAGGCGGAGCGCGAGCAATTGAAACAGCGTTTGCTCGGATTGTTGCCAGAGCAGCGTGTCGGTGGCTACATCATTCGCACCATGTCTGAAACCGCGACCGATGAAGAGTTGTTGGCTGACATAGATTATTTAACTAAAACTTGGCAGCACATCCTGGCTAAAAGCACCGCCGTTCCAGATCGCACATTGATTTTTCAAGATTTGAATTTGCCCATGCGGGTGCTACGCGATGTCTTGTCTGCAGAAACGGCCATGGTCCGCATCGACTCCAGTGAAACCTTTCAAAAACTAGTCGACTTTGCTAATTTATACGCCCTGGCGGCATTGAATAAATTGGTGCATTACCAAGGCGAGCGGCCCTTATTCGATTTGTATAGCATAGAGCAGGAAATTGAAAAAGCCATGTCGCGCAAGGTCGAGTTGAAATCCGGTGGCTATTTAATATTCGATCAAACGGAAGCTTTAACCACGGTAGACGTCAATACCGGTAGCTTCGTCAGTGGCAAGAACCTGTCTGACACCATTTTCAAAACCAACTTAGAAGCGGCCCAATCCATTGCTAGGCAATTACGTTTACGCAATTTAGGCGGCATCATCATCATCGATTTTATTGATATGGATGAAGACAGCCAACGTGAGGCAGTATTAGACGAATTGCAAAAAGCCGTGGCACGCGATCGTGCGCGCACCGGCGTGAATGGGTTTACGCCTTTGGGCTTGGTTGAAATGACGCGTAAGCGCACTCGTGAAAGCTTGGCACACGTGCTCTGTGAGACCTGTGCCAGTTGCAAAGGGCGCGGCGAATTAAAGACTGCTCAAACCGTTTGCTACGAAATTTTGCGCGAGTTGTTAAGGGAGGCGCGGCAGTTTAATGCCAGAGAACTTAGGGTGCTGGCGGCGCCTAAAGTCATAGACATGCTGCTGGATGAAGAGTCGCAAAGTTTGGCCAATTTATCCGACTTTATCGGCAAGCAGATTTCCTTGCAGGTGGAAGCCAATTACAGTCAAGAATCGTTTGATATTATTTTGATGTAAGCCAGCTTAGCTGCCAGTTGAGCTAGGCTATTGATGAAATTTGGCTGGGCGCAGTAGCGGTCGTCTGCTTGGCATCTTCTAAAGAAGGTTGACAGGGTTTGGCTGGCTATAGATTAGCCAACAAATGGTTTTCTAATGGCATGAGTAGGGTGGCCAAGACCAATTGTGCACCGATGACAAAAACCAGTGGGCTGATATCGATGTGCCCTATGGGTCGAATAAATAGGCGCATCTTAGTCAGTATGGGTGTGGTTAGCGAGTCTAACAATGGGGCTAATGCGGTGAGGGGATTGAGCCAACTTAAAACCGCTTGCAATAAGACCGCATACAAAAAAATGGTCAGGCTGATATTCATTACCCCCATCATGGCTAAGCCTAAAAGGCTAGGCCATATTTGGCTGCCGGCGACGATTAAGGGGAAGTCTTTTAGCCACAAAGTCAGGCTAAATAAGGTCAGTTGGCTTAGGTAGGCTAACAGCAGGGTCGATAGGTCCACTTTACTAAGGCCAAAGTTTTTAAAAACACTCAAGATGCGACGGGTGGGTTTAACCGCGAATTGACTTAAGACTAGCACCCATTCCGCAGCGGGGTTTTGGAAAGACACTTTGCACAATTGAAAATAAAAGCGCAATAAAAACAGGGCGCTTAATAAGCTCAGCAAGGTGTGTACTAAGAACAACAGGACATTAAGCAGCAAGCTCGTCCCCTAGTGTTTTGGATTTTTTAGCGGCGGCGGTGGCCGCGGCCAAAATAATGGTTTTAATGTGGGCGGATTCTAAACAGAGTATGCCTTGTTCGGTGGTGCCGCCTTTAGAGGTGACTTGCGCACGCAACGCGTGTACGTCGGCTTTGGCCTGCTTAGCCAGCAAGCTGGCGCCAGTGAATGTTTCCAGAACTAAATGTTTCGCCTCTTCTGGAGTGAGGCCAAGTTCTATACCAGCATCTTGTAAGGCTTCGATTAGATAAAACACATAGGCTGGGCCGCTGCCAGATATGGCGGTGACGGCATCCATTTTCCCCTCATTGTCTAACCACAGGCTGCTGCCTACCGCCTGCAATATGCCGCTTGCTTGCTCACGCTGCACCGCATTAACGCTAGGCATGGCGTACAGCGCAGACACGCCGGCTTGAATCTGCGCGGGCGTGTTGGGCATGGCTCGGACGATGGCTTGGTGGCCATTTAGCCAGCGGCCTAGTTCGGTGGTGCGTATACCGGCAGCAATGGAAATAATCAGATGTTGATTAAGCTGCGCACCTAATTTGCCATTAAGTTGAGCGCACACGGCTTGCATTTGTTGCGGTTTGACCGCTAACACCAGTACTTGCGGCGCGATGGTTGGCATGTCGCTGATCTGCGTTGCGGTCTGCACGCCAAATTGCTCGGCCAACTTGGCACGTTTATCGGCATCGGGTTCCACCACGCAAATAGTACTCATATTAAACGCATGCTTTTTTAAGCCGCATAGGATGGCGCTGGCCATATTGCCGCCACCAATAAAGCTAATGTGCATAGTTTGATTCATGTTTTGGTCTAACCCTTTTACTTTAATTCCTCTATTGCGGTCTTGCACCAAATAATGCGGACCCGATGCGCACTATTGTGGCGCCTTGTTCAATTGCCGCGGCATAATCATCCGACATGCCTATGGATAAGGTGTCCAATTGGTAGCCTAGCGCTAACAAGTTATCATAACATTGCCTTACTTGTTTGAACTGCTGGCGTTGTACAGATAGGTCTTGACTTGGTGCAGGGATGGCCATGAGGCCGCGTAATTGCAAGTGTGGCAGTTTGGTAATAGCAGCCACGGTGGCCTCCAAATCGGCGACCAATACCCCGCTTTTGCTAGCTTCATTGCTGATGTTAATTTGCACACAGACTTGCAATGGTGCTCTGTTATTGGCCCTGGCGTCATTTAAACGTTGTGCTATTTTTAGTCTGTCTACACTGTGTACCCAATCAAAATGTTGGGCTATTAATTGTGTTTTATTGCTTTGTATGGGCCCAATAAAATGCCATAGGATGGCTAAATCGCTCAGTTGCGCTTGCTTGTCTAGCGCTTCTTGTAAGTAGTTTTCCCCAAACTGCCTTTGCCCAGCTGCGTAGGCCTCGCGAATGGCTGCTGCTGCTTGGGCCTTGCTGACGGCCAGCAATTGAACGGTTTGATCGGCATGTGCGAGCTGTTTTACCGATTTTATGGCACTTTGAATCTCTTGTAGGTGAAAGCTAATGGAGTTTGTATTCATTTAAGCAATATCCACTAAGTTTAGTGCAGTTAAACATTTCAACTTGCATTTAGGGCTGTGCTTGGTAGACCAGTTGACCGTTAACTAAGGTATATTTGACCTTACCTGCCAGTTCCAGACCAGTGAACGGGCTGTTCTTGCCTTGACTTTTCAAATTGCCGGCCTCGACTTTCCAGTATAGCGACGGATCAAATACGCAAATATCGGCATCGCTATTCACCGACAATTGGCCCGCGGGTATGCCCAATATTTTGGCAGACGACGCGCTAATTAGCCCTAAGGCTTGGATTAGGCTGATTTTTTCTTGATTAGCCCATTTCAAGGTCAGCGTCAGCAACAATTCTAAACCGCTGGCGCCAATTTCCGCTTCTGCAAAGGGCGCTAATTTGCCATCGTCATCTACCGGCGTGTGGTCTGAACAGATAGCATCTATGGTGCCGTCTTTGAGTCCGGCACTTATGGCGGCTTGGTCGCGTTGGCTGCGTAAGGGTGGTTTAAGGTGGCAATTGCTATCAAAGTATGCCAGGTCGTGTTCAGTCAGGTGCACGTGGTTGGCGCTGACGTCGCAACTGATGGACAAGCCTTGTTTTTTCGCCTCCCGTATCATGTTTACCCCTTCAGCAGTTGATAAGCGGCTGATGTGGAGTTTGGCGCCGGTTTCTTTGGCTATGCGCAATAGGCCAGCCAATGCCAAGGCTTCGGCCGCGCTAGGGATGCCTTTAAGACCCAATCGACTGGCCACTTCGCCATCATGCGCGACGCCGTCTTTTGCCAGAAACGCATCTTCGGCATACAGAAATAAGGTGTAGCCAAAGGTGGCGGCGTACTCCATCGCTCGCCACAACACTTGCGTGTCGGTAATCGCCATATTGGCCTGAGAAAAGCCGACGCAGCCTGCTTCACGTAATTCGCCCATTTCTGCCAACACGGTGCCTTGTAATTGCCTGGTTAATGCGCCCAAGGGATAGACGTGTGCTAAATTCAGTTGCTTGGCGCGGTGTTTTAACATTTTTACCAGACCGGGTTCATCTAACACTGGATCGGTATCCGGCGGGCAGGCTAAGCTTGTAACGCCGCCGGCAACAGCGGCTTGCAATTCGCTGACTAAGGTGGTCTTGTATTCCTCACCCGGTTCACGCAACCTAGCCGATAAATCCACCAAGCCAGGGCAGACGATTAGATTGCTGGCGTCTATGGTTTGGTTGGCGACAAACCCAGCAGGGGCGTTGCCTAGCGCTAGAATTTTACCTGCGCCTATGTAGACGTCTAACTGGCTGTCTAGTTGGCTAATTGGGTCGATAACGCGGCCATTTTTTATGTGTATTTTCATGACTGGTTTCCTGATGGTTGGCCGCCGGCAAGGATGGCCATGACGGCCATGCGTATGGCAATACCGTAAGTGACTTGCGGCAGAATCACCGATTGTTGCCCATCCGCTACGCCCGAATCAATCTCTACGCCTCGGTTCATGGGGCCGGGGTGCAAGACGATGGCGTCGGGTTTGGCTAGGATAAGTTTCTCTTGGGTGAGGCCGTAGGTTTTAAAGTACTCTTGGGCGCTGGGTAACATGGCGCCGCTCATGCGCTCATTTTGCAAACGTAACATCATGATGACGTCGACGTCTTTTAATCCGGCACGCATGTCATGGTAAACGTGCACCCCTAGTTTCTCCACCTCCGCAGGAAGCAAGGTTTTAGGCGCGATCACGCGTACCTCGGGCACGCCTAATGTGGTTAAGGCGTGGATTTCAGAGCGGGCCACTCGAGAATGCAAGATGTCGCCGACTATTGCCACACGCAGATTATGCAAGTCTGGCTTGTATTTGCGTATGGTAAAGACGTCTAGCAAGCCTTGTGTAGGGTGCGAGTGACGGCCGTCACCGGCGTTGATGATGTGGATGTGCTCGGGCACGTGTTTGGCGATGAAATGCGCTGCACCCGACTGCGCGTGTCTAACCACAAACATGTCGGCATGCATGGCAATCAGGTTGTCCACCGTGTCTAAGATGGTTTCACCCTTGGATTGCGAGGAGGTGTTGACATTCAAGCTAATGACATCGGCCGATAAGCGCTTAGCCGCAATTTCAAAGGTGGTGCGGGTGCGGGTGCTGTTTTCAAAGAAAAGATTGCAGACGGTTTTTCCGCGTAATAAGGGCACTTTTTTTACTTCACGCTCGGCCACCCCAACAAAGGACTCCGCCGTGTCTAAAATTTGATTTAATATTTTTTTCGGTAAACCTTCTATGGACAGAAGGTGGCGAAGTTGACCGTCAGAATAAAGTTGAGGGTTATGCATGCTTAGAGACCGCCTGATGGTTAGATGGGGTGAGCAATTTTAAGGTGAAGCCTAGCTGGCCGTCGGCCAGTTGTATGAGTTGCAAATTTTCCGTTGGCTTAAGGCTTAAGTCCATGGCGGTGATTTGTGGGCTAATCGGCAGCTCGCGGCCGCCACGGTTGACCAAGGCGATCAGCGTAATGCTGGCTGGTCGGCCGTAATCAAACAGTTCGTTCATCGCAGCACGGGTGGTGCGACCGGTGAAAAACACATCGTCGATTAGAATGATGTGCTTGTTTTCAACGTCAAATGCGATTTGACTGGGCTGGTTGCCTGGCTTGAGGCCGCGCTTGGCGTAATCGTCCCGATAGAACGACACGTCTAAGGTGCCGTGTTCAATCGTATGGGTGGCCATGGTTTTGGCTAGCTTGGCCAGCAATCGTTGCATGACCCAAACCCCGCCACTTTGTATGCCTACCAGTGCGGTGTTTTTTTGCAGTAAAGGTTGGAGCTTATCTGCGAGTATGTTGATTAGCGCTTCTGCGTCGGGTAGTTGGGATTGGTCTGTGGTCATGGCTTTAGGCAATCAAAATGGTGGCGATATCATAATTCATGTTTGTATACTGTCAAAATAGCTTTGCAATATGGTTTGCGCGGCGACTTGATCCAAGTGGCTTTTTTGTGCGCGGCCTTTTAGCCCAGCTTGATTGAGCAATTCACTGGCAGCTACCGAGCTGTAACGCTCGTCTATCATCATTACCGGTAGGTTAAAACGGCCATTTAAACGCCGTGCAAATTTTGTGCATAACTGCGTGATCGGCGTTTCTTCTCCTGCCAAATTCAAAGGCAGCCCCACTAGCAGTAATTTTGGTTGCCATTCGGCCACGAGCGCTTCGATACAATTAAAACGCACGCTATTGCTCTCGTTGTCTATGGTGGTCAGCGCTTGTGCTTGCCCTATCAGGTGTTCGCCAACTGCTACGCCTATGCGTTGCTCACCAAAGTCAAAACACATGGCGGTGCCGCTCATGATGGTTTCTTGCTGATAAACGCCTTCGTTATCTATCAGTTGGCCGTGCGCCGGGGTTTGACGAAGCATGCGCTCAGGCATGGCCTGCCACATCAGACAACATGGCTGGGTTGACCCCCAATAAAGCCAGGCTGGCATTTAGCTTGTCCTCGGCTTTGCATTCAAACAAAATTTTATGCAAGGTTTCGCCGTCTTTGGCTTGCACAGAAAGCCATGAGTTTGCGGCAATCTCTTGCTCTAATTGACCGGCGGTCCAGCCGGCGTAACCCAAAGCCAGTAACATTTTTTTTGGCCCAGTGCCTATGGCCACCGATTCCAAGATGTCTTTCGACGTGGTTAGGGCGGTGTTTTCTGCTATGGATAGGGTGCTGTCCCATTCGCCACTGGGCTCATGCAGCACAAATCCACGTTCAGGCTGGACCGGACCGCCATACAGGACAGTATTGTCTGCAAGCTCGTTTTGGGCTAGGTCGACTTTTATTTTTTCAAATAAAGTTTCGTAGCTGAGGTCGGTGGGGCGGTTGATCATGACGCCCATGGCGCCATCTTGATTGTGGGTGCAGATGAAGGTGACTGACTTAGAAAAAAACGGATCCGTCATGCCTGGCATGGCGATGAGTAAGTGACCGGTGAGATTGACGTTTTCCAATGTGCTCATTCTAACATAGACGACTGATTATTATAGAAAAAAATGCAAGTTAGGTTTTATTCTGCCTCTAGGTAGCCGCAAACTTCTAGGCCAAAACCGGCCATGCTAGGCATTTTTCGTGGATTGGCCAGCAATTTCATTTTGCCCACGCCACAATCCAATAGGATTTGTGAGCCTATGCCGTAGGTGCGTAATTCTTGGTTTATGCGCACCGGCTGATCAGCACCCACTATGCGTTCTACTATATTTTCGCCGCTTTCTTGGTGGTGCAATAACACCATGACGCCGGCTTCGGCTTCGGCTATAACCTGCATGGCCGCCAAAGTATTCCAACTATGCGAACAGCTAGAGCGATCCAGTAAGTCAAAAATGGACAAGGGCTCGTGCACCCGTACTAGTGTTTCTTGTGTGGGCGAAGGCTTACCTTTGATGAGGGCTAAGTGCGTTTCCTTGGCAATTTTATCGTGGTAGGCAATCAGTTGCATGGGGCCGTAGGGCGTTTGGATTAATCGCTCAGCGGCGCGCTCTACCAGGCGCTCGGTTTGTGCGCGGTATTGAATGAGGTCGGCTATGGTGCCAATTTTAAGTTGGTGCTCGGCGGCAAAGGCTATTAGATCTGGCAAACGTGCCATGCTGCCGTCGTCTTTTAGAATCTCACAAATAACACTACTAGGCTCTGCGCCAGCCAATTGTGCTAAATCACAGCCTGCTTCCGTGTGCCCGGCTCTAACCAAGACGCCGCCGTCCATGGCGGTTAAGGGAAAAATGTGACCGGGGCTAATGATGTCTTTAGGTTTAGCCATTTTGGCTACCGCCGCTTGCACGGTACGCGCTCTATCGGCTGCTGAAATGCCGGTCGTGACGCCTTCAGCCGCTTCTATGGAAACGGTAAAGTTGGTGCCCATACGGGCGCCATTTTTTTGCACCATTTTCGTTAGGTTTAATTGTCGGCAACGCGCTTCCGTGAGCGTTAAGCAAATCAGGCCGCGTCCGTATTTGGCCATAAAATTGATGTGCTCAGCGGTGACGAACTCAGCAGCCAGCACTAAGTCGCCTTCGTTTTCGCGATTTTCGTCATCGACTAACACCACCATGCGGCCGTGTTTGATTTCTGCAATAATTTCTTGGGCGCTGCTGATGGTCACTTTGCTTTTTCCAATGGCTTTATTGAGTGCGCAAGTTTGTTGGCTTGTGCATTCATTATTCGTTGGCCCATTGCGCCATGCGGTCGACGTAACGGGCAATTTGATCGACTTCTAAATTCACTAGGCTGCCCACTGCTAAAAATTGCAAGGTGGTGTTCTCCAGCGTGTGCGGAATTAAGTTCATGCTAAACACATCCTGCGCAATGCTGTTGATGGTCAGGCTGACGCCATTGACTGCGATGGAACCTTTCGGGGCGATGTACTTGCTTAAGGCGTGCGGTGCACGGATGTCCAATTTCCAGCATTCGCCTAACTGTTCAAAGTTCAGCACAGTGCCCACGCCATCGACATGGCCGCTCACCAAATGCCCTCCTAGTCGGTCGCTTAAGCGCAAGGCTTTTTCTAGGTTAACTGCTTGCGGTTGGTTTAACCCAACCGTCACGGCTAGACTCGCTTGCGAAACAAGCGCTTCAAAATGGCGCTCACTGACGATGGTCGCGGTGAGGCATGCGCCATTAACGGCAATGCTGTCGCCACTTTGTACGTCCTGCATACCTAAGTTTGCGCAAGCAATGCTAAGTCTAAGGTCTAAGCCTATGGCTTGCACGCTGTCGATTTTTCCTACGCTTTGTATGATGCCGGTAAACATGCGTCAATTTTATCAGACTTAGCGCCACTTGGGCTCATTGCTTGCCTACAGAATACTTGATAAGCGCTGGCATAAGCCTGTTAGAATTTCATTTATGTGGCAAAAATTAAAATCTTCAGCAAGGCAGTTTGTCGGCTTCGAGCTCTTAGTAGGCCTGCGCTACACCCGTGCAAAGCGTAAAAACCATTTCATTTCCTTTATTTCCTTAACCAGTATGCTGGGTATAGCGCTAGGCGTGGCGGCGCTCATCGTTGTGCTATCGGTGATGAATGGGTTTCAGAAGGAATTGCGCAGTCGAATTTTGGGGGTGGCCTCGCATTTGGAAATCAGTGGCCGCAATAATCAGCTAAACGATTGGCCGGCAGTAATGAATTTTGCAGTCAAGCAAGATCACGTGCTGGCTGCGGCGCCTTATATTATGGCGCAAGGGATGCTTAGCTACGATCAAGGTGTGCAAGGTGCGCTCATCCGTGGGGTGTTGCCTGTGGCTGAAGACGGCGTGGCTGACTTGGGTCACAACATGAAAGTGGGTCAGTTGACCGACCTAAAAGCCGGTGAGTTTGGCATTATTTTAGGCGCAGATTTAGCCTATAACTTAGGCGTGCAAGTCGGCGACAAAGTTTTGCTGATGGCGCCTCAAGGTCAATTTACGCCTACCGGGCTGGTGCCAAGGCTTAAGCAATTTACCCTGGTTGGTTTGTTTCAGGTGGGCATGTATGAGTACGACGCCGGTTTGGCATTGATACACTTAGACGATGCCGCTAAGTTATACCGCATGGCCGATAGCGTTTCGGGTTTGCGTTTAAAGCTCGATGACTTGTTTGATGCACCCGAGATAGGGGCAGCGATGAGCGAGCGGCTAAATAACCGTCTGACTGTGAATGATCAGTATTATGTGAGCGACTGGACCATGCAGCATGCTAATTTCTTTAAAGCCGTGCAGATGGAAAAGCGCGTGATGTTCATCATTCTTACGCTGATAGTCGCCGTCGCGGCTTTTAATATCGTCTCGACCTTGGTGATGGCAGTAACGGATAAGCGCGCAGACATTGCGATTATGCGCACGCTAGGCGCCAGTCCTGGCAGCATACTCAGTATATTTATCGTGCAAGGCGCGCTGATCGGTTTGGTTGGCACCTTGTTGGGCGCCGTGTTTGGCGTAGTAATCGCACTTAATATCAGTAGCATCATTCCGTTTATTGAAAATCTATTTCATGTGCAGTTTTTATCTAAAGAAGTCTATGCCATCAGCGAACTGCCTTCTGACTTAATCTGGGCGGATGTGTGGCTTATCGTCTTGATGTCTTTTTCTTTGAGTTTGTTGGCCACGCTCTACCCAAGTTGGCGCGCAAGCAAGATCAATCCTGCGGAGGCCTTGCGTTATGAGTAAGGCGGTCTTGCATGACGAAGTGCTTGCTTGCAGCGGGCTTTGTAAAACCTACCATGGCTTGGAGGTGGCGGTTTTAAACGGCATAGATCTGACGGTGAATGCCGGTGAGCAGATCGCCATCGTGGGCAGCTCCGGTTCGGGCAAAAGCACCTTGTTGCATTTGTTGGGTGGCTTGGACGCCGCTTCTGCCGGCGAGGTGCGCATACTCAAGCAAAATTTGGCGGCATTAAACGAAGCACAAAAAGGCGTGCTGCGTAATCGTAGCCTAGGCTTTGTTTACCAATTTCACCATTTGTTGGCAGAATTTACCGCGCTAGAAAACGTGGCCATGCCCTTGTTAATAAGGCGCATGCCGCGCGAGCAAGCCTTAGGTCTAGCGGCTGACATGCTAGCTAGGGTGGGTTTGGCGCATAGGGTGGCGCACATGCCGGGTGAGTTGTCCGGGGGTGAGCGGCAAAGGGCTGCGCTGGCGAGAGCATTAATCGCCGAGCCACAATGCATATTGGCGGATGAGCCAACTGGCAATCTGGATAGGCATACCGCGCACGCGGTATTTGATTTGTTATTAGGATTAAACCAAACGCAGCAAAGAAGTTTGGTGGTGGTGACGCACGACATCGAGTTGGCCAAAAAAATGCAGCGCCAATACCTGTTAGTTGACGGTAAGTTGCAGCCCATGTAGATTTCTCATGGATTAGCCTAGTCATGACCCCTGTCGCAATAACATTTCTTTTTGCTGCATGGGTGGTGCAACAGGCCACAGTATTTGCGGTTTTATTTAGCCTGCTGATAAGCGCGCTTATTATTTTATGCATATTCTGGCGTAAGTTAGTGCCCAGGCGTCTCAATTCCCGCGCTATTGGCATAATGTGTATTGGTTGGCTGGTCGGCCTGTCTGTGCACATCTAGCTTGCCCAAATGGGTCTGACCAGCTAAAGTATCGCAGGAATAAATTGCCTGTTCATTTTGAGTGGGATTAATGGCGTTAGAACTAAAAAGGGAGTCGCATTGTGTGGGAAATTATAGTAGCTGCAGGTTGGCCTATTTGGCCGTTGATTATTGCATCCGTCATTGCCTTGGCCATCATAGGCGAGCGTGCTTTTGTATTGCGTGAAAGCGCCGTCGCGCCCGCCAATTTATTGCCTGAAGTGCAGGCTTGGTTAGCTAAAGGTGGAATCACTAAGGAGACCGTCGCCCGTCTGGAGCAGCATTCTATGTTAGGACGCTTGTTTGCCAGTGCCTTGAGTAATGCCGATCATAGCCGCGAAGTGACAAAAGAAGCCATAGAAGAAACAGGCCGTGCAGTGGCACATGATTTAGAGCGCTATTTATCGACCCTAGGCACCATTGCAACGGTTGCGCCCTTGCTAGGTTTGTTGGGTACCGTTATTGGGATGGTGGAATTGTTTGGTGCGTTTACCAGCAGTGGCCATGATATAGCGCAATTCGCGCGCGGTATTTCGGTGGCCTTATATAACACGGCAGCCGGTATCGTTGTGGCTGTGCCTGCTATGGTCGCTTACCGTTATTTCCGTTCTCAAGTCGATGACTTGCTAGTGGGCATGGAACAACAAGCAATTAAGTTGGTGGAAATTATCCACGGTCAACGCAAGTAAGGTACTTTGGGGAAATAACATGAATTTTCAACGTGGAAAGCGGCATGAAGACCTCGAGATGAATCTCGTGCCATTGATAGACGTGCTGTTAGTGATCATCATTTTCTTGGTGGTCAGTGCCACGTTTTCGCGTACCAGCGAGTTGCAGATTAATTTGCCCACCGCCCAAGCCAATGTGCCGCAAGAAAAACCCTTAACCATAGAGGTGGGCGTCGACGCCAGCGGCCAATACGTGATTAATGGCAAAAGCTTATCCGATGTCAGTGTTGCCGGCATTGCATCCGCTTTGCAAGCGGCGGCAGATGGCGGCAAGGAACCCACCATTATCATTAATGCCGATGCCAAGAGCACCCACCAGTCTGTGGTGGATGTCATGGAGGCATCCCGCACCGTGGGCTACACCCACATTACCTTTGCGACGCAAT
>CAJBBQ010000070.1 GCA_903951385.1 uncultured Pseudomonadota bacterium | reverse complement strand
GTTTTATAGGGGGCATCAACATCATAGACGACAACAATGTCCCCAACCCCAACAACGTACCGCCACGCGTCGACTACGCGGTGCAAATTGAGGGCGCGCTGCTGCCCCGATTGCAGACCAGCGTCGCCGACCTTTGGCAACGCGTTGCCTGGCTAAATTTGCTAAAAACACCCGCGGCAAAATTGCTGACAAGTGGCTTATCCAACGCTCACCCAGCCAACGTGTTGGCCGCCTTTGTGCAACGCGATAACGTCTTACACCGGCATGACATAGAAACCGCCTACCTGGAAGCCATCAATAGCGCGCGCAGTGAAATACTCATTGCCAATGCCTATTTTTTACCTGGCCATCGCTTTCGCAAAGCCTTAGTTGATGCCGCCAATCGTGGCGTTAAAGTAAGCTTGCTCTTGCAAGGACGGGTGGAGTATTTCTTAATGATGGCCACCCACGCGTTTTACAGTGAATTTTTAAACAAGGGTATCGCCATCTACGAGTACCGAAAGAGTTTCATGCACAGCAAAGTTGCGGTGATAGACAGCACATGGGCCACCGTCGGCTCGTCCAACATCGATCCATTTAGCTTATTGCTGGCGCGCGAAGCCAATCTATTCATTTCGGATCCGGGGTTTGCCGGTGAACTGCGAACAGACATTCTAGGCAGCATAGCAGGCGGTGCCGTGCCCATCTTGGCGCATCAATGGCAGGCGGAAAACGCCTTCAAACGGGCTGCATCAAAGTTAGCCTTAGGCATGGTTAGGCTGTTCTTGGGGCTAATAGGCGAAAAAGACGAGTAACTACCATCCATAAAAAAAGGGGCCTCAGCCCCTTTTTTGGTCCAACTTTTATTGCCAGCCTTTATTTGCTGACTTTAATCGGCACGTACAAGGTGGATTCACCACGTTGCACCAACACCGCCACGGTTTTACCGGCCGCCACCGCGTTGATTTGCTTATTAAACTGCTCCACGCTTTGCGACTCGTTGTTATTCAGCCCTAAAATCACGTCACCGCGGCGTATGCCGGCTTGAGCAGCGGCACCCACGCTTTCCACCACCAACAAACCGTTTTTACCGTTTAGCTTTTTCTTTTGCTGCACGGTCAGTTCTTTCAAGGTCAGGCCTATCTTGTTGGCTTCTACCTTACCATTGGGTTTGCTGCTTGGTGCGGCGGTTTCGCTGCCGTCACTGGGCATTTCACCGACACCGATATTGAGTGTTTTGGCACTGCCTTTACGCAAGATTTCCACTGCGGCAATTTTGCCGGGTTTGGTTGCCCCTACCGCACGCGGCAAATCAGCCGACACCCCTATGGCTTTGCCATCAAACTTGGTGATCACGTCACCGGCTTCCAAGCCGCCTTTATCGGCTGGGCCGTTTTTCTCCACCCCGGCGACCAAGGCACCGTTGGTGTTTTTCATGGAGAAGGATTCAGCCAATTCTTTGGTGATTTCTTGAATGGCAATGCCTAACCAACCGCGAGTGATTTTGCCGTTGGCTTTAAGTTGATTCGACACGTCTATCGCCACGTCGATCGGAATAGCAAAAGACAAACCCATGGAGCCGCCGCTGCGGCTGTAAATCTGCGAATTGATGCCCACCACTTCACCGGCTAAATTGAACAATGGGCCGCCTGAGTTACCTGGGTTAATAGCCACATCGGTTTGTATAAACGGCACAAAATTTTCTTGTGGTAAGGCGCGCCCTTTGGCACTGACAATACCAGCCGTCATGGTGTTTTCCAGGCCAAAGGGTGAGCCGATGGCAGCCACCCACTCGCCTACTTTTAGTTTTGCCGAATCGCCTATCATCACTTTAGGCAAACCGGTGGCATCAATTTTTAGCAAGGCCACGTCGGTGCGTTTATCCGCGCCTATGATTTTCGCTTTAAATTCGCGCTTGTCGGCCAACTTAACAATGACTTCATCGGCCTCATTGATGACGTGTGCGTTGGTTAACACGTAACCGTCGCTACTGATGATGAAACCCGAACCCAAGGATTGCGATTTGTAATCCGGTTGTGGCGCGCCACCTTGACCGGGCATACCAGGCATCAGTGGAATGCCGAAGCGCTTGAAAAATTCCTGCATCTGCTCGTCGCCTTCCATGCCTGGGAATCCGCCGACAGGGCCATTGTTATGCACACTTTGGGTGACGCTGATGTTCACCACTTCCGCTCCGTGCTTTTCCGCTAAATCGGTAAAGTCTGGCAAGCCTTGCGCGTGGGCGCTGGCACTAGCCATGAGGGAGAAAGATAAAACTGCTAGCCAATTTTTTAACATTTAATTACCTCAAGCGATCGATTAACTATTTAACGTTGATTATTTCAGCGCCATGACCTAATGCCACATGACGCATTTGCATTAATTGGGGACCGACCCGCAATGTTCAAGAGGGCCATCCTCTGCCTGCCGCAAAATACGCGCTTGGTAGCCATGACTTTTAGCCACACCGTTAGCGCCCTTACCCATGGCCCAATAGCGTGCGGCATAAAAGCCAGCAAGCAAACCCAGCGCCGCACCCAGCATCACGTAAAACTGATTAGCAAACAAGTGGTCGGCAAGCAGCGCGCCTAGAATC
>CAJBBQ010000069.1 GCA_903951385.1 uncultured Pseudomonadota bacterium | reverse complement strand
TGTACAGCATGCCGCCATGGCCCATGGCAATGCCGTCATCGACGGCAATGGTGTTGAATTCTTTAGCCACGCCGCCGGCGCGTTCAATTTCCCTGGCCACCAATTGGCCTAAATCTTTTAGGTGCACGTGACCCGGAACGAATTGGGTAAAGGAGTTGCACACGGCAATGATGGGTTTATCAAAATCACCGTCCTTCATGCCAGTGGCGCGCCATAGGGCGCGGGCGCCTGCCATGTTGCGGCCGTGGGTGGTGGTTCGAGAGCGGTATACGGGCATAGGTTTATCCAATAATAAGGTTTTTTAAAATACGTTACTGCTTAATCGGTTCGGCTAACTGGCACCCAACAAGGCATTATGCAGCAGTTGTTGCATTAAGCGAATCGGATGCCGAGCGCACTTCAAAATCGTGGGTAATTTCCACGCTTTTACTCAACATAATGGACGCCGAGCAATACTTCTCTGCCGACAATTTCACCGCACGCTCAACTTGCACCTCGTTTAAATTGTCGCCAGTCACGATAAAATGCACGTGTATTTTGGTGAACACTTTAGGAATTTCATCGGCGCGGGTAGCGTCGATTTCAGCCACGCAAGCGGTAATCGGTTGGCGTGCTTTTTTCAAAATGGCCACCACGTCAAACGAAGTGCAGCCACCCATGCCGACCAAGAGCATCTCCATGGGGCGCATGCCTATGTTGCGGCCACCGTTTTCCGGCGCCCCGTCCATGACGATGGCATGGCCTGAAGCCGATTCGCCGACAAAGCTCACTCCGTCTATCCACTTAACAAAAACTTTCATAGATTCTCCTGTAGGAGCGATTTTTAAATCGCGAATGGGCCGGCGCATGGCGCAACTGGGTATTCGCGCAATGAATTGCGCTCCTACATTTTATTTAACGTCCAATAATTCCACTTCAAATACCAAGTCGGCATTAGGCGGAATCACGCCACCGGCGCCGCGTGCACCGTAACCCATGGCAGACGGAATCAATAGGGTGCGTTTGCCGCCTATTTTCATGCCAGCAAAGCCTTCATCCCAGCCTTGTATCACTTGGCCGCCGCCTAAGAAAAACACAAACGGTTCTTTACGATCCAAGCTGCTGTCAAATTTTTTGCCTTTTTGACCTTCGGCTTTGGCATCAAATAACCAGCCGGTGTAATGCACGGTCACGTTAAAGCCTGGCTCGGCTTCGCGGCCAGTGCCAACCAAGGTGTCGATTTTTTGTAATTCAAGAACGCTGTTCATGGTCATGGTGGGTTTTTCCTGTGTGTTTGTTTTTGTTTCGGCGTTGCAGGCATTCAAGGTAAATGCGCAAGCGCAGGCCAAAGTAAAATTCAGTAGTTTCATGCGTTAGACCTCAATGTTAAATGGGCTGTGTTACTGCAGGCAATATGATACCGCAAACTCAAGCACAATTGGCTCGGTCGTTGTTGGGTAAAGTTGATTAAAAGCCGCGCTTACGGTTGTCGGTAAACCCATTCAATCAAGGCATCCTGCGCGATTTTGCTGGCCCCGGCTTGGTCGTGGTTAACCAGCATCACCAGCACCTGGCGCCTGTTTTGTTTGTCCAGCAGGTAGCCGGCAATGGCGCTGACGCCATCAAGTGAGCCGGTTTTGAGGTGTGCCCGTTTGGCCGCTGGGCTGTCTTTTAGGCGTTTCATCAGCGTGCCATCTAGCGCTAACACTGGCAGCGAGCCCATGAATTCAGGCATCACCGGGCTACGGTAAGCTTGCACCAGCATGCGCGCCAACTGCTCGGCGCTGATGCGCTCAATCCGCGATAGCCCAGAGCCGTTTTCTACCACCAGTGTGTCCGCGTCAATTTGCTGGCTATTGAACCAGTTTTTAATCGCGCTCGCGCCATCAACATCGCTGGCCGGCACGGCCATTTTCTCGGCGGCTATGGTCAGCAGCAGTTGCCGCGCCATCAGGTTGTTACTCCATTTATTCATTTCCGGTAGCACTTGGCTTAAGCTTGGCGAGCGTTGTTCCAGTAATTTAATGGCCTGACTAGGACGAGCTTTAACTTGCAGTTGACCAGAAAACTGGCCGCCCAATTCTTGCCAGAGTTGTTTAAAGCTGTAATAGGCATACTGCTCGTCATTAAACAGGCTTAATTCTAAAAACTTTTCCTCGCAATCGGTGGCAAAACTGCCGCTAAAGGTGATGGTTTTAACCGGCTCGGCCGCACTGGCTTGCTCGCTGCTCACGTTGTATTGCATGTGGTTACGCCAGTCGCGGCAGGCGCCGGGTAACAAGCGCATATTGTTGACGATCTCCAATTGCGGCAAGGCCATGTCTGCGCTGATGGCCACGGCATTTTTATCGCCGCTACTGCTGCTAAATTTAAAGCGGGTGTGCCGGCCGTTGACTAAAAAGGCGCTGGGTAGGGCGTTATAAGCCCGCCAGATTTCGTTATCAAAGCTGGCTGGCTGTTGTTGCGGCGCGGCAAAATAGCTTTTATCCAGGATTAAATCGCCTTTGATGTGGCTGATGCCGGCTTGTTTGACGCTATTAAGCAAGCGCCAAAAATCCGCTGCGTTAAAGTTTGGGTCGCCGTAGCCTTTGATAATCAGGTTGCCACTCAGCACACCTTGGCTTAGCTGGCCGTCGTAATAGACTTCGGTTTTCCAGCGGTAATTAGGGCCGAGTAAATCCAGTGCGGCCTTGCTGGTCACCAGCTTCATGACCGAGGCCGGATTCAGGCTTTTGTCTACATTGTGTTGCAAGCTGGCTTGCTCGCTGTCGACCGCTTGCACCACCACCGCCACTTGCTCAAGCGGCACGCCAGCTTGACTCAAGGCCTGCGCCACTTCGCTGGGTAAGTCGGCCTTGGCCGACAAACTGGCTAAGCCAAGTAATAGGCAGAACAGCGGTTTTTTCATAGAGCCAACCGAATCGCCTGATGGGTGGCCGTGATCATGTAATCGACTTCCTCGCGGCTGATGCTGTAGGGCGGCATCAAGTAAACCGTGTTGCCTATGGGGCGTAACAGCAAGCCTTGTTTAAGCGCTTCGGCATAACAGCGCTGGGCAAAACCGGGCTTTGCATCCACCACGTCCATGGCCAATATCATGCCTTGTTGGCGTAAGTGTTGTATCGGCAACTCGGCTAGTGAGCTTGCTTGAGATTTAATGTAATC
>CAJBBQ010000068.1 GCA_903951385.1 uncultured Pseudomonadota bacterium | reverse complement strand
GGCGATTTTTTGCACGGTGGCCAAATCCAACTCGCGCGCCAAGACCAATTGCGAAAACCCCACTTGGTCTAAAAACACGGCTTTATCTACCGTGCGGATATCGGTTTGCGTGCTGGCATGCAATTGAATAGGCGGCAGATCCATCTCTAACAGGCCCATGTCTTGCACGATCAATGCGTCCACCTCGGCCTCGTAAAGTTGCTCAACCAATTGGCGTGCGCCGTCCAATTCTTGATCATGGAAGATGGTATTGAGGGCGACAAACACCTCGGCATGGTAACGGTGCGCGTGCTTGACCAAGCGCGCGATGTCGGCCACCGTGTTGGGCGCTTTCGACCTGGCGCCAAAAGCCGGCCCGCCTATGTAAACGGCATCCGCACCATGATTAATGGCTTCGATACCGAACTCGGCATTTTTTGCCGGGGCCAACAATTCAAGGTGTTTACGGGTTTTTAGCATGGTCAAACGGGATAAAAATCTTAGACGCGGACTATAGCACAAAACGGTTTGACAGCCTTGAGGCTAGGTGTTACTTTGGTAACACTTTAATGCATGCAAGGTAACATCATGGCCACCACCAGTTTAAAGCTTCCCGACGCCCTTAAACAGCGCATCAACACCTTGGCGGAAATCGCTGGCAAAAGCCCGCATGCCTTTATGGTTGAGGTGATAGCCGAACAAACCGAGCGCGTGGAAAAACGCCTAGCCTTTATCCAAAGCGCGGTAGCGGCCAAGAAAAATTTTGACGACACTGGCATGGGCTACGAGGCCGATCAAGTGCATGCCTACCTGCGATCAAAAATAAGCGGCAGCTCGGCCTCGCCTCCTAGCGCAAAAAAATACGGCAAAAAATAGCCGTCATGCAATGATACGTATTGTTTATCATGATGCGGCGCTCAAAGACCTGCTGCGCTTGGTGGATTTTTTAATTAATCAGGATAAAGCGGCGGCGTTGGCCACCTACGGCATTTTACAGGAAGGCTTATCCTTACTAAAAAACCACCCGGAAATAGGCCGGCCAACCGAGGCAGATGGCATCCGCGAGCTGATTATTTCTCGCGGTCGCTCCGGTTACGTGGCCTTATACGCATTTGACGAATTGAACGATAGCATCGTAATTTTAAGAGTAAAACACCAACGTGAAACCGCATTTGACAGCACCGCATTTGACAGCCCGACCTAAGCCCCATGACCAATAGCCGCTTATTAGCCCGCAGCCTGCAATCCGTATGGCACCCGTGCACGCAAATGAAGCAGCACGAGACGTTTCCACTGATCCCCATTCAACGGGGTGCAGGGGTATGGCTTTACGATGCTGATGGCCAGCGCTATTTGGACGGCATCAGCTCCTGGTGGGTCAACTTGTTTGGCCACAATAACCCACGTATTAAAGACGCCATCAAAAGCCAACTCGACCAATTGGAACACGTCATGTTGGCTGGCTTTACCCACGAACCGGTGGTGGCGCTCTCGGAAAAACTCAGCGAGCTGACCGGCTTAGGCCACGCTTTTTATGCCTCGGATGGCGCCAGCGCCACTGAAATTGCCCTGAAAATGAGTTTTCATTATTGGCGTAACAGCGGCCAATCCGGCAAAATCCAATTCATTAGCCTAAAAAACAGCTACCACGGTGAAACCTTGGGCGCCTTGGGCGTGACCGATGTGGCTATTTTTAAAGACACCTACGCGCCGCTGTTGATGCAATCGGCACAGATGCCCAGCCCGGATTTTCGTCTAAGCGAAGCCGGCGTATCGGCGGAAGCCATGGCGTTGTGCGCGGCCGCGGCCCTAGAGGATTACCTGGCTCGCCATCATGCCAGCATAGCGGCCTTTATTATTGAACCCATGGTGCAATGCGCAGGCGGCATGGCCATGCACCACCCGGTCTATTTGCAACGGGCACGGGAACTATGCACACGCTACCAAGTGCATTTAATTGCCGACGAGATCGCCGTGGGCTTTGGCCGCACCGGCACGATGTTTGCCTGCGAACAAGCTCATTCAAACGCGGCCCAGTCCGTTCGTCCTGAGCTTGTCGAAGGACATAATCGAGCTAATAAAGTCAGCGATATCGCCGATTTCATCTGCTTATCCAAAGGCATCACCGGTGGCTATTTGCCTTTATCAGCGGTGCTGACCACCGACACCATCTACCAAGCGTTTTATGACGAGCGCACGGTTAAAGGCTTTTTACACAGCCACAGCTACACCGGCAACCCCTTGGCTTGCAGTGCGGCACTCGCCACCTTGAGCATTTTTGCTGACGACGCGGTGCTAGAAAAAAACCGCGTCTTAGCCGATTACATTAAATCTCAAGCAAGCTCACTAGCCGAGTTGCCGATACAACACTTACGCCAACAAGGCATGATATTGGCCATGGACGTGGTGGATGCAAAGCCCGGTTTTGCCCAGCGCTG
>CAJBBQ010000067.1 GCA_903951385.1 uncultured Pseudomonadota bacterium | reverse complement strand
TTGGCTGGCTTTTTAATGTAAAATAACGCTTTATTTACGCTGCTTTATAAGGCTTTACCATGTCTCTGACCACGCTCAATGCCCTATCCCCTCTGGATGGCCGCTATCAAACAAAATTAGACGCACTGCGCCCTTACTTTAGCGAATATGCGCTGATTAAACACCGCGCATGGGTGGAAGTGGAATGGCTTAAAGCCCTAGCAGCAGCCAGCGAATTGACTGAAATTGCCGCGTTTAGTCCGGCCACCATCAAGGAACTGGATGCAGCGATTGCTAACTTCAGCGAAAGCGATGCGGCCCAAGTTAAATCCATTGAAGCCCGCACCAATCACGATGTAAAAGCATTGGAATATTGGCTAAAAGACAAATTTGCGGCCAACCCGGAAATCAATAAAGCCAGCGAATTCATCCACTTCGCTTGCACCTCAGAAGACATCAACAACCTATCGCACGGCCTGATGTTAAAAACCGCACGCGATGAGGTGATGCTGCCCTTCCTTGCCAACTTAATGGCACGCTTGAAAGAGCTTGCCACGCAACTGGCTGATCAGCCCATGTTGTCACGCACGCACGGCCAAACCGCTTCGCCTAGCACCATGGGTAAAGAGTTGGCCAACGTGCTGTATCGTTTGCAACGCCAAGAAAAGCAATTAAAAAACAACGAGATACTCGGTAAAATCAACGGCGCCGTGGGTAACTTCAATGCCCATTTGGCCGCATACCCAGACTTTGATTGGGAGCAATTTGCCGAGCGCTTTGTGCGTTCATTGGGCTTAACTTATAACCCCATGACCATACAAATTGAGCCGCACGATTACATGGCCGAGTTGTACGACAGCTTTGCCCGCATTAACACCATATTGATCGACCTTAACCGGGACATTTGGGGTTACATCTCCGTGGGCTACTTCAAACAAAAAGTAAAAGCCGGTGAAATCGGTTCGTCTACCATGCCTCATAAAGTCAACCCAATTGACTTTGAAAACTCCGAAGGCAATTTAGGCATGGCGAATGCCCTGCTGCGCCACATGGCAGAAAAGCTGCCCATCTCACGCTGGCAACGCGATTTGACCGATTCCACGGTATTACGCAACATGGGCGTGGCTTTTGGCTACACGCTATTGGCTTACGATGCCTGCTTGCGCGGACTGAACAAATTGGAAATTAACCCAGAAAAACTGGCGCAAGATTTGGATGCCAGTTGGGAAGTGTTAGCCGAACCTATACAAACCGTGATGCGCCGCTACGGCATCGCCAACCCGTACGAACAACTTAAAGAATTAACCCGCGGCAAAGGTGGCATCAACCAAGCCTCCTTGCATGCCTTCATTGAAGATTTGGCTATTCCAACTCAGGCCAAACAAGACTTATTGGCCATGACCCCTGCTAGCTACATAGGCAAAGCGGTGGCATTGGCAAAACGCGGCTAACATGGCCGAGGTTTTAGTCCTTTACTATTCCCAAGGCGGCGCCGTTAGAGAGATGGCGCAGTTAATCGCCCGTGGCATAGAAAGCCAAGCAGGCGTCAAAGCGCGCATACGCAGTGTGCCTAAGGTATCGAGCAATTGCGAAGCGACCGAGCCAGACATTCCAGCCAGCGGCGACCCTTACGTTGAATTAAGCGATTTGCAGGAATGCATAGGCTTAGCGTTAGGCAGCCCTACGCGCTTTGGTAACATGGCCGCCGCCATGAAGTACTTTCTAGACAGCACAGTCAGCACTTGGTTACAAGGCGATTTAATTGGCAAGCCGGCGGCGGTTTTCACCAGCAGCGGCTCCATGCACGGCGGCAATGAAGCGACATTACTCAGCATGATGCTGCCTTTGCTGCACCACGGCATGGTGATGGTCGGCATCCCTTATTCCGAAGCCGAGTTATCCGCCACCAAAACCGGCGGCACGCCCTACGGCGCTAGCCACGTGGCCGGCGCCAATGATGATCTGGCGATTAGCCCGGATGAACGTAAACTTTGCCTGGCCTTGGGCAAGCGTTTAGGCCAAATCGCTTTAAAACTGAGCGCTTGAAGAAGCCATGATACGTGCGCTAAGATTGGGGGCCAGCACTAGCTTGATTGCCCTGATAGCCTTATGCCTGGCATGGGAAACGGTCTTAGCGCCATTTAAACCGCATGGCTCGTTGTTGATACTTAAAACCCTGCCCTTGCTCTTGCCTTTGTTTGGCATATTGCATGGGAAGCGTTACACCTACCAATGGACCAGCTTGTTCATCTTGTTTTACTTTATGGAAGGCTCGGTGCGGGCTTGGTCAGACGTGGGCCTATCCGCGCAACTGGCGCTAGCGGAAGTGGGTTTGAGTGTGGTGTTTTTTTTCTGCGCTATCTACTACGCCAAACTGACGCGCAGCCAATAACAAGCGAGCTCGCTTAAGGAAAGAGCTTACCCGGATTGAGTATATTGGCCGGGTCAAAAGTCAGCTTCAACGCCTTCATCAAATTCATGGTGGTGGCATCAATCTCACGCGGCACAAAAGCCCGTTTAGCAATGCCCACGCCGTGCTCACCCGACAAGGTCCCTTGCAGTGACAAGACCAAACTAAACACCTCATCCAAACAAGCATAAGCGCGTTTTAGCTCATCGCCGTTGTCAGGGTTGACCAATAGATTGACGTGGATATTGCCGTTGCCGGCATGGCCAAAATTGACGTTAGCAATTTGGTATTGAGCGGCTAGTTTCTCTAAGCCCGTTAGCAGTTCCGGTAAATGCGATACCGGCACCGCGATGTCTTCATTGATTTTCTTAGGGGCGATGTCTTTGAGTAAAGGCGACAGCGCTTTACGAGCGGCCCATAAGGCTTTGGTGTCTTGCGCGACCTTGGCTTCTATTAAGCCGTCAACCTGACACGCTGCAAGTATGGCTTGCGACGCCTCAGCAATTTCTTGCTCGGCCCCGTCCACTTCTATCATCAAGTAAGCACGGGCATTGTCAGGCAATAGATTTTTATGGCGGCCACGAATCAGCGTTAGCGCGCCGTTATCTAGAAACTCCAATGCACTCGGGGTATAAGGCTGGGCCATGATGGCGGCGATCGCTTTGGCACAACTGTAGGTGTCGGCAAATTC
>CAJBBQ010000066.1 GCA_903951385.1 uncultured Pseudomonadota bacterium | reverse complement strand
TTGGCTGAATTTATCCGTTTGCCAGCAGCTATTTTTAAAGACGACCCGCAGTGGATTCCCCCCCTATTTCTTGAGCGAAAAATCCATCTTTCACCCAAGCACAACCCCTACTTTCAGCATGCCAAAAGTCAATCTTGGTTGGCCTGGCGAGGGGATGTGGCCGTGGGCAGGATTAGTGCGCAGGTTGATCAGATGCACCTAGCGCAACACCATGATGCCACAGGCTTTTTTGGCATGTTGGATGCCGAGGACAATCAAGAAACCTTTGCCGCCCTAATGACCACGGCAGAGCAGTGGTTGGCCGAACAAGGCATGCGTCGTGTTCGTGGCCCCTTCAATTTATCCATCAATGAAGAAACCGGCTTGTTGATAGACGGCTTTGCTGATCCGCCGGTGTTCATGATGAGTCATGCGCTGCCTTATTACCGCGAGCACATCGAGCAGTGCGGCTACCACAAGGCCGCCGACACCTTGGCTTATTTGATTAATCCTAATTTTGTGAAGCCACCGGTGATGCAACGTTTGTTAAAAATGGCCTCAGAAAGGGTAACGGTCAGAACCTTGGACCGCAGTCGCTTTGATGAAGAAATTATGCTGTTACGCGATATCTTTAACGATGCCTGGTCAGATAATTGGGGCTTTGTGCCCTTCACCGAAGCCGAATTTAAAGCGCTGGGACAAAATCTAAAATTCTTGTTGCACGACGAGTACATCCAGATTGCTGAAGTCGATGGCGAGGCCGCTGCCTTTATTATAGGCATGCCCAACATCAACGAAGCCATACGCGATTTGAAGGGAAAATTGTTCCCCTTTGGTTGGTTGAAGTTGATTTGGCGGCTAAAAATCAAAGGCCCTGCCAGTGGCCGCGTGCCATTAATGGGCGTGCGTAAGAAGTTTCAAAAGACCCGGCTTGGCCCAGGCTTGGCTTTTCTGATTATTGAAGATGTGCGTAACGAATTACACAAACGCGGTGCGCACAGGCTGGAATTGTCATGGATACTAGAAGACAATGCTGGCATGCGTAACATCATTGAATCCATAGGCGGCACCGCCTACAAACGTTACCGGGTTTACGAGCGCGACTTATAGCCTAGTTTTTTTAGACTAGTTTTTAAAGACAAATTCTTTAGGTAACAGCACCCAGATTTTACCGCTTTGCTTCATGGCGCCTGCTTTGGCACCCGCTTCCGCACCGGCTCCCCAGAAAAAGTCAGCCCGCACGCCGCCTTTGATTGCGCCACCCGTGTCTTGCGCCATCATCAAGCGTTTTAAGGGTTTGTTGTTATTCGGTTGGGTAGTTGATAAAAATACCGGGGCACCCAAGGGCACAAATTTAGGGTCAACGGCCACGGCTCGCTCAGCCAAGATAGGCACCCCTAAAGCCCCTATTGGACCAGGCAAACCGCTGGGCAATTCTCTGAAGAAAACAAAGCTGGGGTTGTTGTTGAGCAGTTCGCGGAACCTGAGCGGGTTGTTTTTCACCCAATTTTTAATGCCCGCCATGGAGGCATTCGCGCTAGTGAGTTCGCCGCGTTCTATGAGCAAGCGCCCTACCGAATTGTAGGTGTGGCCATTCTGATCCGCGTAGCCAACCATGACTTGCTCGCCGTTTTCAAATTGCACCACGCCCGAACCTTGTATTTGCAGAAAAAATACGTCTACGATGTTGTCTATGTAAACCAATTCACGGCCTTTGATAGGTGAATTGTCCGTTTCAATTTCGGCACGATTAAAATACGGCACCAATTTATTGCCCACCACTCTGCCGCGCACCCGTTTGTATTTAAGCTCAGGAAATAAGCCGTCTAATTCCACGGTAATCAAATCCGGTGGCGTGGTGTAAAGGGGGAATGGGTACTTGGCGGATTTTGTGCGGCTGCCTTTTAAAATAGGTTGGTAATAGCCGGTGATGAGGCCGCTTTCTGCCCCATCCACATTGGTGGTTTTATACACGCTAAAATTTTGCCTAAAATAGGCACGCACGCTGTCTGAATCGGGGTTGTTGTTAGTTTGAAGGTTAAGCGAATTAGCGGTATCGCAGGCATTCTTCCACATTGGTTTTTTCACTAAGGCCGTGCAACTTTGCAGCCAAGCTGGCCAGGCTAAATTTAAATCATCGGCCCCAGCGTGGCTAGCACTCAGTCCGTCCACTTCGTCCCATTCTGCTGGCTTTAATAAACCGTAATCGGCTATTTTAATTTCTGCCGGTTTAGCCGTTTCGACGGGAGCGGCTGGTTTTTCACTGGGTTTGTCGGCCACTTTATCGCAAACGCAATCGGCCTTCTTGCTTGCCGGCGCCGTCGGTTTTAACAAGGGATTGGCGCATGCAAATAGGCCTGCGCTGATGAGCAAGACTAAACTAGATCGGTAAAACGGATTGATTGCAAACATGGTTTTATCTGTATTGAACTGAAATAAAAATTAATGCAGCACTCTGGGCATGCTCAAGGTGAAGGTGGGCACCGTGATATCGAATGCCGTGCCATCGTCGGCGACCATTTGGTAGCTGCCATGCATTTTGCCGTTAGGCGTGGTAAGCACGGTGCCACTGGTGTATTCAAAAAGTTGGCCGGGTTGCAACAAGGGTTGTGCCCCGACTACGCCTAATCCGCGCACCTCTTGTTGCTCGCCATTAAACTCATCGATCACCCAGTGTCGGCTGATTAATTGGGCGGCAACGTTGCCGGTGTTAACAATTTTAATGTGGTAAGCAAAAGCGTAACGGTTGCGTTCAAGGTCGGATTGGTCTGGTAGAAATTCGGTTTCAACCGTGACCAAGCATTCGTAACGTTTTGCGGCTGCCATCATTAGCTGATGAGGCCGGTGGTGGGCGAGCTAGGGCTGGCCGAGTACAATTTTTTTGCCATGCGGCCAGCGAGATAAGCTTCGCGGCCCGCTTCCACGGCTTTTTTCATGGCGCCGGCCATTTGAATTGGGTCGCGAGCGGCAGCAATAGCGGTATTCATTAGCACGCCTTGGCAACCAAGCTCCATGGCAATGGCGGCATCGGATGCGGTGCCCACGCCGGCATCGACTAAGACCGGAATGGTGGCATTAGCGATGATGATTTGTAAATTCCACGGATTTAAAATGCCCATGCCTGAACCAATTAATGAGGCCAATGGCATCACCGCACAACAGCCTATGTCTTCTAATTGCTTGGCCATAATCGGGTCATCTGAGCAATAGACCATGACATCAAAGCCGTCTTTCACCAAGACTTTTGCCGCCGCTATGGTTTCTATCATGTTGGGGTAGAGCGTATTCGGGTCACCCAATACTTCCAATTTAACTAGCGTGTGACCATCTAGCAATTCGCGCGCCAAACGCAAGGTGCGCACCGCATCGTCCGCCGAATAGCAGCCGGCGGTATTGGGTAAATAGGTAAATTGATCGGGTGGTAAAAAATCCAATAAGGAAGGTTCGCCAGCGGTTTGGCCTATGTTGGTGCGGCGGATAGCAACGGTGACGATTTCTGCGCCACTGGCGTCTATCGCGGCGCGTGTTTGCTTAAAGTCTTGGTATTTGCCGGTGCCTACCAATAAACGGGATTGATAGCTTTTACCTGCAATGTTTAATAAATCTGACACGGTTGCTTCCTTAAAATAATGGCTGTGCTGGCGGCTTAACCGCCGCCGACTGCGCCTACAATTTCCAATTGATCGCCTGCTGCCAATTGTGTGTTCGCAAATTGACTACGCGGCACAATTTCACCATTGCGTTCTATGGCTAAGCGCTTTCCTTCTAAACTAAGCTGAAGGACGAGCTCGGCTACGGTCAGTTGGGTCACGGCAAAATCACGTGCTTTCCCGTTGATGGTCAGTTGCATGCGCGGAATGAAATAGGCTAATTAAAGCACCATTTTACGAAAATAATAGGGGCATTAGCAAACCTTATCTTAGCTATTTAGGCCCCACTCGATCGGCATCCAAAATTGCTTGGCGCGTTGTACAATAGCTACAAATTTTGTTGGCGACTTAAGCTTGAGTTTAGCTAAGCGCGCCGTAACTTGACTCGCCTTTTTGTAGAAAGCCCATCATGAATATTCAAAGTGAAATCGCTGACATCAACACGCCTACCGGTATTATGCGTACCTATATTCACCGTCCACTGGATAAGGCTAAGCCTAATAAAGCCTACCCGACGGTATTGTTTTATTCGGAAATATTTCAGCAAACTGGGCCGATAGAAAGTGCGGCTAAAATCATCGCCAGCCACGGATACGTGGTGTTAGTGCCGGAGGTGTTTCACGAACTCAATCCCATAGGCACGGTGTTGGCTTACGACGATGCCGGTCGTGACAAGGGCAATGCCGATAAAGCGGCTAAGGATGTGCAGGGCTACGATAGCGACAACCAAGCCATGATCGCTTTTGTAAAACAACAAGCTTGGTACAACGGCAGCATAGGTGCCATGGGCTTTTGCATAGGCGGGCATTTGGCCTTCCGCGCGGCTTTGCAGCCAGAAATTAAAAGCACGGCGTGTTTTTATGCCACCGATTTGCACGCCTTGACCATACCCAATAAACCGGGTCAGCACAGCATGGAAAGGTTGTCCGATATCAGCGGCGAATTGTTAATGATTTGGGGCAAACAAGACAACCACATCCCAACGGCTGGTCGCCGGCAGGTTTACGACAAAATGACGGCAGCGAATTTGCTGTTCACTTGGCATGAATTCAACGCGCAACACGCGTTCATGCGCGATGGCGACGAACGCTACGATGCCCAAACCGCTTTATTGTGTTACCAGTTAGCCCTTAATTTATTTAGCCGCACCCTTTAATTATTGGCTATTACCCTTATATTAGGGTTTACGGCATGCAATTGCTTTTAATTGAAGTCGACTTTTTTATGCATAGGAGTCATGTATGAAACGCATCGTATATTTTTTAGTTACTAATTTGGCCATCGTCTTGGTGCTGTCCATCACCATGCGCTTGTTAGGCGTAGAGCCTTATTTAAATGCCAATGGTTTGGATTTAGGCAATCTGTTGGCTTTTGCTGCCATCATGGGTTTTGGTGGCGCATTTATATCGCTGGCCATATCCAAGTGGTCGGCTAAGCGTATGTCAGGGGCGGTGGTCATACAAGAGCCGCAGACGCTAACAGAAATTTGGCTGATGAAAACCGTGCGCGTGCAGGCCGACATAGCCGGCATCAAGATGCCAGAAGTGGCGGTGTTCGACTCACCAGAGGTGAATGCCTTTGCGACCGGCATGACCAAAAATAGCGCTTTGGTAGCGGTATCCAGCGGCTTGCTTAATGCCATGAGCAAAGACGAGGCCGAAGCCGTGTTGGCGCATGAGGTGTCGCACATTGCCAATGGCGACATGGTGACCCTGACCTTGATACAAGGCGTGGTGAATACCTTTGTCATGTTCTTTTCGCGGGTCATAGGCTACACCGTGGATAAAGTCATATTTAAAACGGAAAAAGGCACGGGCCCAGCGTTCTTTATTACCATGATCATCGCCGAGTTGTTGTTAGGCGTGTTGGCTACCATGGTCGTGATGTGGTTCTCGCGCCAGCGCGAATTCCGTGCCGATGCCGGTGCAGCGCGTTTATCCAGCGCCAAAAAAATGATAGCGGCCTTGCAGCGTTTGCAAGCCGTGCATGAGCCTAGTGTGTTACCTAAACAAATGGTGGCATCGGGCATTGCCGGTGGTCAGGCCAATTGGGCTGGCTTGTTTGCTAGCCACCCCAGCTTGAGTGCGCGTATTGCGGCGCTAGGCGGCTAAAGCGAGTTATCGGGCACAAACCCGATAGCTATCAAATAACGAGGATTTAAAATAAAAAAAGGGCAGAAATTCTGCCCTTTTTTATTGCCTCAGTCCTAGGCTTTAAATTTCTAACTGCGGACGGCTGGCTTCTGGCCAATCTAAGTGGAAGAACTGACCACGCGCTTGATCGACACGCTCATAAGTGTGTGCGCCGAAATAATCGCGTTGACCTTGTAGCAAGTTAGCCGGCAAGACCGCACTGCGGTAGCCGTCGTAATAGGCCATCGCCGCAGCAAAGCCTTGTGCAGGGATACCGTTGGTCACTGCTAAGGCAATCACTTTACGCCAGCCTGCTTGGCCTTCGTTCATCGCGTTGGTGAAGTAAGGATCCAACATCAAGTTTTTCAAGCGTGAATTCAAGGCATACGCATCGGTAATTTTTTGCAAGAAGCGAGCGCGAATAATGCAACCGCCACGCCAAATTTGTGCAATTTCACCGAAGTTAAGTTTCCAGTTGTAAGCCACTTGTGCTTTGTCGATTAATTGGAAGCCTTGTGCGTAAGCGCAGATTTTTGAGCAGTACAATGCATTTTTAATGGCATCGATAATGGCTTTTTTATCTGTTTCGACTTTAATCACTGGGCCTTTTAAGATTTTGCTCGCTTCCACGCGCTCGTCTTTTAGGCTGGATAAAGCGCGGGCATAAACGGC
>CAJBBQ010000065.1 GCA_903951385.1 uncultured Pseudomonadota bacterium | reverse complement strand
GACCAGGCTTAAGCTTGGAGGCCAAACAAAAAATAGGCACGCCCTTCTTTAGTTCCAAGCAAGCCGACGGCATGGGCTTAGGCGTTTATTTAACGCAAACCACCCTAGCCCGTTATGACGGGGAATTAAGCTTTAACAACCACGCCGAAGGCGGCGTGTTAACCACGGTTAAATTGCCGCTAGCCAAATTAAAGGTCAGCTCATGAACGCCTTTGCAGCAGTTGAGAACCCCACCCTATTGTTGGTCGATGACGACGAGGAATTTTTAAGCGTGCTGGCGCCCGCCATGCATAAACGCGGCTTTTTAGTCAGCACCGCCAACAGTGCCGAAAGCGCTTTTGCGCTGGCCGAGCAAGACCCGCCGGAGTACGCCGTGGTCGACCTCAAAATGGCCGGCAATTCTGGCCTGGTGTTGGTACGCCAACTCGCTAGCTTGCAAGCCGGCACGCGCATCGTGGTGTTAACCGGCTACGCCAGCATTAGCACGGCGATTGAGGCGATAAAATTAGGCGCGACGCATTACTTGGCCAAACCGGTGGATGCCGATGAAATCGTCGCCGCCTTTGGCAAACAAAACGGCGACACCGACATCGAACTGGCTAGCTCGCCGTTATCCGTGGATCGCCTAGAATGGGAACACATACAACGGGTATTGAGTGAGCACGACGGCAACATCTCGGCCACCGCCCGTAGCTTGAATATGCACAGGCGCACCCTGCAAAGAAAACTCAGCAAACACCCCATTAAAGAATAAGGAAAACCCCATGGCCGCAGGCAGCTTACTGGCATTATTGGATGACATTGCCTCCATACTCGATGACGTGTCGGTGATGACGCAAGTGGCGGCTAAAAAAACCGCCGGCGTATTAGGCGACGACTTAGCCTTGAATGCCCAACAAGTGGCTGGCGTGCACGCCGAACGGGAACTGCCGGTGGTATGGGCAGTGGCAAAAGGCTCGTTTTTAAACAAACTCATCCTGGTGCCCAGCGCGCTGACCATCAGCTACTTTGCTCCAGCCGCTATCTTGCCCTTGCTCATGGCCGGCGGCGTGTATTTATGCTTTGAAGGCTTTGAAAAAATTGCCCACAAACTCAGTCATAGCAGCGAAGCAGATAACCATCAAGCGGCCTTAAGCGCTGCGCTAGCGGATGCCAAGGTCGATCTGCTGGCACTGGAAGAAGAAAAGATTAAAGGCGCCATCCGCACCGACTTTATTTTGTCTGCGGAAATCATCGTCATCGCCTTAGGCACGGTCGCTGGCGCGGCATTTAGTTTGCAAGCCACGGTGGTGAGCAGCATCGCCCTATTGATGACAGTCGGCGTTTACGGCCTGGTCGCCGCCATCGTCAAACTGGACGACTTGGGTTTGTATTTGCTGCTAAAAAAAGGCCAGGGTCTGTATGCTCAATGCCAACGTAAATTGGGCCAACAATTGCTGGCCTTTGCCCCGCTGTTGATGCGCAGCTTATCCGTCATCGGCACCTTAGCCATGTTCATGGTGGGCGGCAGCATCATAGGCCACGGCTTCCCGCTGTGGCACCATGGCGTCACGTATATCGTCAGTTGGCTGCAGGCCTTGCCGGCTATGGGCTCAGTCCTAGCCCTAGTCGCGCCCTTGGTCTTGGATGCCTTGCTGGGTTTATTGGTTGGGGGAGTGAGTTTGGCGCTGTTTAAGCTAGGGAAAGCCATCAAGCCAACTACAGCAGGGCCTGCAGGCCAATAGGGACGGGCATCACAGCGGCATTGTTTTTGCCGCTTCTACCATTACTTTGCGCTAGACGGGCGTTTAAAGCTATCTAAAATCAACAAGCCTACACCCAGGCAAATGGCGCTGTCGGCCACATTGAACGCCGGCCAGTAAAAGTCTTGGTAATGCAGGCTAATAAAATCCACCACGTAGCCCAGTGTTAGACTGTCGTAAACATTGCCGGCTGCGCCACCTATAACCAGCGCCAAACTTAAACAAAACAGCTTCTCCGTGCG
>CAJBBQ010000064.1 GCA_903951385.1 uncultured Pseudomonadota bacterium | reverse complement strand
TGTGGCTCGATTTTTTAGGGAAAACCATGGTCTATACGGCGCCGGCACATCCGCCAACTCGCCCTTAAACTGAAATTCCATTTCACCCTCTAAGCTGCAAACGCGTAAACGGGTCAAGGCATTGGTGATCACGCGCAAGCGATCTATGCCGGTTAAATCGGCTTGCCAACGGTTGGGTAAATTGCCGTACATGTGCGCCAAAAATTCCAGATGCTTAGGCCCCTGCAAAGCCGCTTCCACCTCTGCGGCATACGCCAGGGTTTGCGGCAGCGTCCAGTCTGGCAAGAGCCCAGCGTGCACCATCAAATAGGCCTGCCCGGGGGCCACTTCGGCATGGTAGGCCAGCGCTTGATGGCGCAACCAATTTAACAAGATGTCTTTATCTGGGGCGGCCAACAAGCCGTCTAAGGTGTCGCCTTTGTGTGCATTAACAAAGCCAGCGGCCACCACCAAGGCGTGCAAATCGTGATTGCCCAGCACCACATGGATGGAAGATTGGTGCGCGTGACACCAACGCAAGACCTCCAGCGACCCGCTGCCTCGATTGATTAAATCGCCGACTAACCAAAGCCGGTCTTGCTCGGGATCAAATTCTATGCGCGCCAACAAAGCCAAAAAAGCTTGGTAACAACCTTGTATGTCGCCTATCGCATATTGGGCCATGTTTAGCTCTGAGAAAATAAAAAACCACTTAACAAGTTAAGTGGTTTGATTTGGGGTAGCCATAGCATAACAAATGTCCATGCAAGCCAGCGCAAGCACCAGCCGCATGGGTCGTTTATTTCGCTGGCGCAGCGGCCGCGTCAGCGGCTTTAGCATCGGCAGCCGGGGCCGCTTTGGCTACAGGCGCCTTGAAGCTGGCGCCGCTGGCATTGGCCATGTGCACCACGGCGTTAGCAACTTCACCGTCGGTTAAGGCTGGGTTACCACCGCGCGCTGGCATAGAACGAATACCGTTAATGGCGTGTGACACCAATACGTCGTAACCTTGTGCAATACGAGGCACCCATTGGCCGTTGTCACCGATTTTGGGTGCATTCATTAGACCGGCTGTGTGGCACATGCCGCAAACGGCTTTAACCACTTCTTCACCGCTTTTGTCGACGTGAGGGCCGGCATCCGCAACCGCTACTTCTACTGTGGCTTCTGGTTTGATGTTTTCATCAGATGGAGCCACGGCTGCAACCGGTTCCGCTACCGCAGCAGCAGGCTCGTTAGCCACACCAAAAGATTTAGCAATCAAGGAAATAATTAAGGTGAAGGCTAAAATAGCGCCCGGTATCACCAAGATTAATTGCCATAAACTCGAGCCTTTGTATTCGTTACTCATATCTGTCCATTTCTACACATAAATTAAAGAGGTGGGTGATTATACCTGCACTTTATCGCCAGGTAAAAGGACTTAAAAACCCAGCCAAGCCGCCCCGATAGGCAATGCTTTGCTATAATGGCAAGCTCTTTTGCGCCCGTAGCTCATTTGGATAGAGTATCGGTTTCCGAAGCCGAGGGTAGTGGGTTCGAATCCCGCCGGGCGCGCCAAAAACAAAAGGCTGGCAGCGTGAGCTGGCAGCCTTTTTAACGCCTAGCCTATTAGGGCAAGACCGTGTTTAGCTCCACATCCACTTTATCGCTGCCCGGTGTCACCGTGCCCGACAAGCCTTGCAAGTCGCCTTTTTGCGGTTTCGCATCGCCCGTTTTAGAAATGCGCGCCACGACCACCACTTCACCGGCTTGCGACAACTTTAAATCGGCCATGACGCTGACGCTGTCGTCCAACTGGTAGGCATACGGCAAAGCGCTGACCGTGGTGCGCACGATGGCTAAAGGCATGACCGGGCCTTGTTTAGCGCGCGCGTAGATAAACACGCTGGCAGCCGGATCGGCTTTTTTTAACAAGGCCGGCGCTAAACTGACGGTGCCCCTGATGGCCGAAGCCTGAACCATGGCCGCTTGCATCTCAGGGAAGACGATGGCAAAAGGCCGGCCTATGACCAAATACAGGTAAATAGCGGCGATAGGCACAATAAGGATTAATGAGAAGGCCAACTTACGGTCGGCTTTAGGCTTAAGTGCCACGCTGTTGGTTTCGGCCAACTCGCTGAGCATGCGTCGTTCCAATTCGGTTTTGGCTAAATCGTATTGCAGGCCATCCAACATGCCGTTGTTTTTGTCTTGCATTAATTCATCAAATTGTTGGCGGTAAACAGCCCGCTTTTCTTGGGTGGCATCCGCGTTCACGCTGGCATTTGGCCAAAACAACGGCCGCACCATGACGCCTACTACCACCACTAGCAACACCAACACCAAGAGCAAAAATGCCAACATGCTTATTCCTTAAAATGATTCCGATAACTTACTTTAACAATTCGTTGATTTGGCGAGTCTCGGCCGCCGTCAAGGGCAACTCCGCTTGCATGGCTTGGCGGCGGCGCAGCATCACGAGCAAGCCTATGCCGCCTAAAAATAACAGGGCGAACGGTCCTAGCCAAAGCAAAGACGTGGTTTTGTTTAAGGGCGGTTTATAACGCACAAAATCGCCGTAGCGCGCCACCAAGTAATCGATAATGGCTTGGTCCGACATGCCCTTGGCGGCCATCTCACGAACTTCTTGCAGCAGATCTTGCGCCAGTTCGGCATGCGAATCGGCCAAGGTTTGATTTTGGCAAACCAAGCAGCGCAATTGCGTGGCCAGCCTTTGCACTTGCGCTTCCACCGCCGCATCGGATTGCAAAGGTTGTGCTTCGTTGGCCGTGCCCTGCAGCGTGAATGCCAATAGCAGGATTGACACGAGGCCTAATAAATATTTTTTAATCATTGTGCTTGTAACCGTTTCACTAAGGGCAAGATATCGTCACGCAAGGATTCCAGCGTTACCGGGCCGATTTGTTTATAGGCGATCACCCCGGCTTTATCAATCACATAGGTTTCCGGCACGCCGTAGACGCCATAATCAATGCCCACGCGGCCATCGGCATCCACCGCGCTTAACAAGTAGGGGTTGCCGCGCTCAGTCAGCCATTGTTCGGCCTCGGCGGCCGTGTCTTTGTAATCCATGCCCACCACCGACACCAAACCGGTTTTGGCTAACGCCACCAATAGCGGGTGCTCGTCACGGCACGCTCCGCACCAGGATGCCCATACGTTAAACAGCCAAACTTGGCCTAGCATGTCTTTAGGCGAGAAGGTTTTAGCGGGCTGATCTAGGCGCGGCAAACTGAATGCCGGGGCCGGCTTGCCCACCAATGGCGACGGTACTTCGCGTGGGTTTAAAAACAGACCCTTAAAAAGGAAGCCGGCCATAATAATGAACAGCGCGAAGGGGATTAATGCCTTTTTCATGCGCGTTGACCTTGGCCAGCGGCGGCTGATTTAGCCTGTTTATTCAAACGGTAGCGTTTGTCTGACATGGCCAGCAAGCCGCCAAAAGCCATCATCAAGCAACCGAACCAAATCCACTCGACCATGGGCTTGTGGTAGATGCGCACGCTCCAGGCCCCGCCGTCCAATGGCTCGCCCAATGAGGCATACAAATCGTGTATTAAATGCGGGCTGATGCCGGCTTCACTCATGGGCATGTTAGTGACGGTGTACAACCTTTTTTCCGGCTCGAGTACGGTGCGCAACACGCCGTTTTTGCTGACATGAATTTGCCCATGATTGGCCGTGTAATTAGGGCCATTACGGCTTTCCACGCCATCAAACCTAAAGTCGTAACCGGCTAAATGCGCCACGTCGCCCGGGTGCATTTTCACGGCAATTTCCGATTCAAAGCCTTTGACCACAGTCACGCCTAAAACAAACACGGCTATCCCTAAGTGCGCAATCACCATGCCCCACCATGAGCGTGAGCTGGCAGCGATGCCGGCTAACAAGCCACCCTCGGATTTACGCAAGCGCTGATAAACCAATTCGGCACTGCTGGCAAACACCCAAAAAGCCAAGAACAAACCCAAACCTATCATGGGGGTTAAATTGCCTAATAGCAGTGGCAGAACAATGGCCGTGATGGCGCTAATCGCCAAAGCCCAACGCAGACGCACGAACAGTTCCGGCAAGGCCGCGTCCTTCCATCTGGCGATCGGGCCAACGCCCATCAAGAACACAGCAGGCGCCATCAGTGGCGCAAACACCGCGTCAAAGTAAGGAGGGCCGACGGAGATTTTGCCTAAATTTAATGCGTCTAAAAATAAGGGGTATAGCGTGCCTAACAATACGGACAATGCGGCCACCGCCAGCAACACGTTATTAGCCAGCAAGAAGCTCTCTCGCGACACCACATCAAATTTACCGCCACGCCCCACTGTTCTGGCGCGCCAAGCGAACAGCAGCAAGGAGCCGCCTATCACCACCACCAAAAAGGCCAAAATAAACACCCCGCGTCTAGGATCGGTGGCAAAGGCATGCACGGAAGTCAGCACGCCGGAACGGACTAAAAACGTGCCCAACAAACTCAATGAAAAAGCACAAATGGCCAACAACACCGTCCAGGCTTTAAAGCTGCCGCGTTTTTCCGTAACCGCTAGCGAATGTATGAGCGCGGTGCCAACCAACCAAGGCATAAAGGAGGCATTTTCCACCGCATCCCAAAACCACCATCCGCCCCAGCCTAGCTCGTAATAAGCCCAGTTACTGCCGGCCATGATACCGACGGTTAAAAACACCCAAGCCATGATGGTCCATGGCCGCGACCAGCGCGCCCAAGCCGCATCCAACTGGCCACCCAACAGAGCGGCAATGGAAAAAGCAAAGGCCACGGAAAAGCCCACGTAGCCCATGTACAACATAGGTGGATGAAAGATCATGCCCGGGTCTTGCAGCAATGGGTTTAAATCTTTGCCATCTAAGGCCGCCGGCATTAAGCGATCAAACGGGTTGGACACCATCAGCATAAACAGCAAAAAGCCCACGCTGATTAAGCCCATCACGCCCAGTATGCGAGCGCGCATGGCATCGGGTATGTGCTTAGAAAACAGGCTAACGGCCAAAGTCCAAACGCTTAAAATCAGCGCCCACAGCAACAACGATCCTTCATGACCGCCCCACACTGCGGCGATGCGAAATTGCAATGGCAACTGCGAATTGGAGTTGTTGGCCACGTACACCACCGAGTAATCTTTAGCGGCAAAGGCGTAAGCCAAACACAGAAAAGAAAAGGCGATTAAGGCAAACTGCAATGCCGACAAGGGTTTGGCTAAGCCCATCCACACCGTGTTACCACGCGCCGCACCGATAATGGGAAAACTGCCCAATGTCAGCGCCACCAGCAAGGCTAGAATCAGGGAAAAATGGCCAATTTCAGGAATCACGTATAGGTCCTTTTAGATAGGGTCTGTGCTTATTGGATTGCCATGCCACATTATTTGGGCATGACTAAGGTTTTACTTTGTTCTTGGGCGCTTTTTAATGCGGCCGCTGCTTCCGGTGGCATGTAGTTTTCATCGTGTTTTGCCAACACTTCGCTGGCCACGAACAAGCCGTCTGCGCCCACGCTGCCTTGCGCTACCACGCCTTTGCCTTCTTTAAATAAATCCGGCAACACGCCTTTGTATTCCACCGGCACGGTGTGCGCGGTGTCGGTAATCACAAAATGCACCGTCAAGCCGTCCTCCCCGCGTTTAATGCTGCCCATTTCCACCAAGCCGCCTATGCGGAAACCGGTGTTATGCGGCACCTCGCCTTTAGCCACTTGGCTGGGCGTGTAGAAAAACACCATATTGCTTTGAAAGGCATTCAATATCAGCATGGCGGCCAAGCCTATCAAGGCCAAACCTATGCCAATTAAAATAAAGCGTTTGTGTCGTGCTTTAAGCATGTTATTAATCCTGTGCTAATAATTGCGCTAAATGCAAGGCATCGCGACTGCGTTGACGAAGGGCATAGACTTCCCAAAGCACACATAGTGCCGTCAAACCAAAAGAAAACCACACATAAAAGGCGTAACCGCCCATATTGAAAAAAGCCGACCAACTTGCCCACTGCATTATTTGCCCCCTTTAATCGATAGCGCTTTCACCCAGTCACTGCTGCGCTCGCGTTCTAGCATGATGCAGCGCACGCGCATTAAGGCCACGGCGACGCTGTACATCCAAAAAGCCAAGGCCATCAACAGCATGCCTAGCAGCATGGTGGCGGCCATCTTAGGCGCCACGCCCATATTGATGGTGGAACCTTGGTGCAAGGTGTTCCACCATTTGACCGAGAAGTAAATGATGGGCACGTTGACCACCCCAACCAGGGCCAACAAGGCGCCGGCTCTGTCGGCACGGCGCGGGTCATCGATGGACGATTGCAAGGCCATGAAACCTAAATACAAAAACAATAAAATCAATTCCGAGGTTAAGCGTGCGTCCCATACCCACCAAGTGCCCCACATAGGCTTACCCCAAAGGGAACCGGTGACTAAAGCCAGCAAAGTGAACATGGCGCCAGTCGGCGCTAAGGCTTGCGCCATCATGGCCGACAACCTAGCATTGAGGGCCAAGCCCATGGCCGCCCAGCCCGCCATCACCAGATAGATAAACATGGACATCCAAGCCGCCGGCACGTGCACAAAAATAATACGGTAGGCCTCACCCTGCTGGAAATCAGTGGGCGCGATGGCAAAACTCACGTACAGACCGACGGCGCATAGCAAGCTTGCCGCCCAAAAAAACCACGGGATCATTTTGCCGGCCAACGGGTAAAACGTTTGCGGGGAAGAATACTTAAACCAATTCATGTGCATAGTGACTCTACTCTACAGAAATGCGTAAGGCGGCGGCGGTCGCGAGCGGCGCCAACACCAAGGACAACAATGAGACCGCGGCCAACAAGGAAAGGTGCGCTTCTGCACTCATGCCATGCTGACTGGCCGCCACCGCCCCGGCACCAAATATCAAGGTCGGGATGTATAAAGGCAAGACCAATAAGGCCACCAATAAACCGCTGCCACGCACGCCTAGGGTCAAGGCGGCGCCTATGGCACCGATTAAACTTAAAGTCGGCGTGCCCAACAACAAGGAATAGACCAGCACCCATAAGGCATCGTTTGGCAAGGCGTATTGCAATCCAATTAAGGGTGCCAACAGCACCACCGGCAAGCCACACACCAGCCAATGCGCGAAAATTTTTGCGCTGACCAACCAGGCTAAAGGCTGTGGCGCCAAGAGCATTTGCTCCAAGCTGCCATCGGCAAAATCGGCTGCAAATAGGCGACCAAGCGAAATCATGCCGGCTAACAAGGCCGCCACCCACAACACGCCAGGTGCAATGCTGCTTAATACGGCCGGCTCCGGCCCTATACCGAGCGGGAACAAGCTGGACACGATGACGAAGAAAAACAGCGTCGTGGCAATGTCCGAGCGGCGGCGTAATGCCAGCAGCAAGTCACGTCTTAACAGGGTAAGCCAGGTCTGATTCATGCGCTTAAACTTAAGCTAACAGTGGATTTGGCCTTAATCGGCACGTCTTGATGACTGGTCAAAATGGTCATGCCGCCGGCCGCCAAATGCTCGCTTATGCGTGCGGCCAACACCTCGGTCGCCGCCACATCGAGAGCCGCAAACGGCTCGTCTAAAATCCATAACGGGCTGCGACTTAGCCATAAGGCGGCCAAAGCCACCCGTCTTTTCTGCCCTTGCGACAAGACCCGCACCGGCAAATTCGCACAGCGCGCTATGCCTATGGCAGTTAACGCAGCCAAAGCAGCCGCAGCCGTGACGTCTTGGCCGGCGATGCGCGCACCCATCTGCAAATTCTCCAAAGCGGTTAAGTCGTCCTTCAGGCCGTTTAGGTGCCCTAGGTATTTCAAGTTAGGCAAATACTGTTCGGCATGGCTTTTAATCGATTTGCCTGCCCATAAAATCTCACCCTGCCCTGGCATCAACAAGCCACACAGCATGCGCAATAAACTGCTTTTGCCGCTGCCATTTTCGCCCAAGACATAAAGCAAGCTGCCGGCTTCAAGCACAAAACCCAAGTCTTTAAACAGCAGACGGTCGCCGCGCACGCAAGCCAAGCCTTGGGCTGTTAGCATAGTTGGTCCTGCGAATGATAGGCTTGATGGCCATCGATGCCGCTAGCATAGCGAAGCAAACTTAAGCGCAGCTTAATGCTAGAGGGGATTGAAAAATGGCAGGCATTCATATTTTTTAGGTCTTAGCCAAACTTTAGCAAGGCGTCTGCCGCCCTACCCGCTGCGCTAACACCCCATCAAATTCAGGGTTAAACAACAGCGCTTAGTATAGCAAAATAGCCCCGCCTCGTCTGCCGCCTGTCTAGCTTAGCCAATAAAAAACCCAGTTGAAATTCGGCTGGGTTGTTTACTGTTTAAGACTATCTATTTGGCTTGATTAATTGGACTGATTTAATGGCCTTACATCTCCAAGCAAATCTTCCCAAAATGTTGATTGCTTTCTTGGTATTTAAACGCATCCACTATGCTCTCTAGCGGGAACACTTTATCAACAACGGGGCGCATGCCGTTGGCATCGATGGCTTTGACCATGTCTTGCTGCTGGGCACGGTTGCCGACTATCAAGCCTTGCAGGCGCAATTGCTTAATCAAGGCGGTGACGATGGACACCTCGCCGCCCAAGCCAGTCAAGATGCCAATAACGGAAATGTGCGCGCCCACCCGTGCCGCCAACATGGATTGATTTAAGGTGGCCGGACCGCCCACTTCCACCACATGATCGACACCGCGGCCACCGGTGATGTCACGCGCCACCTCTCCCCAGTTAGCGGTCTTGCGGTAATTAATTAGGTGGTCGGCACCCATGGCTTTGAGTCTGTCCAGCTTATCGTCGCTGGATGAAGTGGCAATCACGGTGGCGCCGGCCATTTTGGCAAACTGCAAGGCAAAAATAGACACGCCGCCCGTGCCTTGCACCAATACCGTGTCACCGGGTTTTAAGGCATCGTCGCACATCATGGCACGCCAGGCAGTCAAGGCCGCCGTGGTTAAAGTAGACGATTCCACATGACTCCAGCCTTTAGGCGCTAAGGTAAAAGCATGGGTGCTGGCGGTGACGATTTCACGGGCATAGCCGTCCACCCCGTCACCTGGCGTGGTAGCAAAGCCTTCCACCAAGGGATCACCGGCTAACCAGGTTGGGAAAAAGGTGCTGACCACGTGATCGCCTACTTTGAATTCGCTGACACCCTCGCCCACTGCCGTGACCACCCCGGCTCCATCGGCCATGGGGATTCTGGCTTCGCTGGGGCCCCACATGCCACTGACCACGGCAAAGTCATGGTAGTTAAGGGAGTTGGCGTGCAAACGCACGGTGATTTCACCGGCTTTGGGTTCGGCTGCGGCACGGGTGCCTAGCGTGACTTTGTCGTAACCACCGCCGGCTTGAAGAATAATGGCTTTGTTGTTCATGGCAAACTTTCCTGTTTAATGGTCGTAGCTAAAAATTTTGATGGGTGATTTTTAAAACATGGTAGCGCAAATACCCCGCTAAATATAGCCGGCAAGGGCATTGATGGCTTGGGGAACAAATCGGTGAAAATGGCCTCATAGGACGGTCATTAAACTTTTAGCGCAAAACCAATGAAAACACTTTATACCCTGGCCACAGCCATTCTATTAAGCCTAGCCAGCTTAGCCGGCTCCGCCCAAAGCATCTTCGATAAAAATTTCACGGGCACGC
>CAJBBQ010000063.1 GCA_903951385.1 uncultured Pseudomonadota bacterium | reverse complement strand
TGGCCACCTTGGAGTCCTTGGATGAGGCCGCCCTGATGACCATCTTGACCGAACCAAAAAATGCCCTGACTAAGCAATACATTAAATTATTCAAAATGGAAGGCGTGGAATTGGAGTTTAGGGACGCTGCTTTACTCCTCATAGCTAAGAAAGCCTTGGAGCGTAAAACCGGGGCACGCGGTCTGCGATCCATTTTAGAGCATGCTTTGCTCGAGATCATGTATGAATTGCCCACACTTAAAAACCTTAGCAAGGTGGTGATTGATGAAGGCGTGATTCGTGGCGACACGCCTGCCATCCTAATTTTTGCTGATACTCCTGCTGAAGAAGCCGTTGGATAAACACTAAACGGCTCATTTCTGCCCGTTTAGTAATGCGTAACGATTAGACTTGAATCGCCGTTATTTGCCCCCATAAATAACGCTTAGCTATTTGAGTTTAATGACTTAGTTTAATTTGGGACCCTCCATGATCACATCTTTACCTTCCTATTCCTCTGATGAGGGCTTGTTACCGGTCTTACCATTACGGGATGTAGTGGTGTACCCGCATCTGGTTATCCCTTTGTTTGTGGGACGCACGAAATCGGTTAAAGCCTTGGAAATTGCATCCGATGGCAACAAGCAAATTTTATTGGTTGCGCAAAAATCCGCCAATAAAGATGAGCCGGATGCTGAGGATTTGTATGAAGTGGGTACGGTCGCGACCGTCTTGCAGATGCTTAAATTGCCTGACGGCACGGTAAAAGTTTTGGTAGAAGGGGTGCAGCGTGCCAAAGTCAGCGGTTTTATTGAGATGGAAGAGTGCTTTGCTGCAAGAGCAGAGCTCATTCCTGAATCAGACAGCGACATAGAAATACAGGCTTTGATGCGTACTGTTTTTGCTCAATTCGATCAATACGTCAAGCTAAACAAAAAAATCCCACCAGAAATTCTGACTTCCTTAGCCGGTATAGACGAGGCCGGTCGTTTGGCGGATACCATTGCCGCCCATTTGACTTTGAAGTTAGATGAAAAACAAAAAGTATTGGAAATGTTTAGTGTGGCTGAGCGTTTGGAGCATTTGCTGCGCTTAATGGAAGCTGAAATTGATATTCTTCAGGTAGAAAAACGTATCCGTGGTCGCGTTAAGCGCCAAATGGAAAAAACCCAGCGTGAATACTATTTGAATGAGCAGGTTAAAGCGATTCAAAAAGAGTTGGGCGAGCAAGACGAAAATGCCGAAATGGAAGAGCTGGAAAAACGCATAGAAGAAGCTCGCATGCCTAAGGATGCTTTGGCTAAAGTGTCCAGTGAGCTTAAAAAACTCAAACTCATGTCGCCTATGTCAGCAGAAGCCTCAGTGGTGCGTAACTACATAGACACGCTGATTAATCTGCCTTGGAAGAAAAAAACCAAAATCAGCAAAAATTTATTGGCCGCTGAGAAGGTGTTGGACGACGACCATTTTGGCCTAGAGAAGGTTAAAGAACGCATTGTTGAGTATTTAGCTGTGCAACAACGCGTGGATAAAATCAAAGCACCTATATTGTGCCTAGTCGGCCCGCCTGGCGTTGGTAAGACGTCTTTGGGTCAAAGCATAGCCAAAGCCGTGAACCGTAAATTCATACGCATGGCCTTAGGTGGGGTGCGTGATGAATCTGAAATTCGCGGCCACAGGCGGACATACATTGGCTCCATGCCAGGAAAAATCCTACAGGGCATGGCTAAGGTTGGCGTTAAAAACCCATTATTCTTGTTAGATGAAGTCGATAAAATGGGTCAAGACATGCGTGGTGATCCATCTTCAGCACTCTTGGAAGTGTTGGATCCAGAGCAGAATCATACCTTTGCAGACCACTACGTAGAGGTTGAATACGACTTGTCTGACGTGATGTTTGTCGCCACAGCAAATTCCATGAACATACCTGCTGCGCTATTGGATCGCATGGAAATCATCCATCTATCTGGCTACACTGAAGATGAAAAAGTAAACATTGCGATGCGGTATTTATTGCCCAAGCAGTTGAAGTCACACGGTCTAAAAGAGGCGGAAGTCAGCATTACAGAAGACACGGTGCGCGATATCGTGCGTTACTACACGCGTGAGGCGGGCGTGCGTAAACTAGAACAAGAGGTGTCGAAAGTCTGCCGCAAGGTGGTTAAAGCCTTGTTGACCGCAAAAGCCGATAATGGCGCCCAGTCGCTTAAGAAAATTGATGTCACACCAGCTACGCTTGAAACCTATTTGGGGGTGCAGCGTTACGATTTCGGTGTAGCCGCAAAAGAAAATCAAGTGGGTCAAGTCACCGGTTTGGCATGGACGTCTGTTGGCGGTGAACTCTTAACCATAGAGGCGGTATTGCTTGCCGGTAAGGGTAAGACCACCACCACCGGAAAACTGGGTGACGTAATGAAAGAGTCTACTCAAGCCGCCATGAGCGTGGTGCGCAGTCGCGCCAAACGCTTGGGTATTAATGATGATTTTTATGAAAAAAATGACATTCATATCCATTTCCCTGAGGGGGCCACGCCAAAAGATGGACCAAGCGCTGGCATAGCCATTACCACGGCCTTGGTTTCCATACTGACAGGTATCCCTGTCAGAGCTGACGTCGCCATGACAGGGGAAATTACATTGCGTGGTGAGGTGCTACCGATTGGTGGCCTGAAAGAAAAATTGTTGGCGGCACATAGGGGTGGCATTAAAACGGTATTGATCCCACAGCAAAACGTCAAAGATTTAGCCGACATCGCAGAAAACATTAAAAATCATTTGGACATACACCCTGTGCAATGGATAGACGAAGTCCTGGCTTTAGCGTTGGCCTCACAACCCATTCCTCTAGAGGAGTCTGATGCTAAGCTCGCCACTGAAGTGCCATTAGCGGATAAAAGCTCAGATAAAGCCAATCTGCTAAATGACGGAGTAAAACACTGATGCTTAGCCAAACTTAAGCCCAAGGCTTGACATGGGCTTTGTGACCTTGATATAAAGGCAAACGGGAGCTTGCTACCCACATACAGTAAAGACTTTAATTAATTAAATTTTAGAGGGGATTACTCGTGAATAAATCAGATTTGATAGCCCGTATCGCCAGCACAGCTGGCATTTCAAAAGCTGCTGCTGGTCGTGCATTAGATGCAACCACCACTTCTATTACGACTGCCTTGAAAAAAGGTGACTTGGTTACACTGATAGGATTTGGTACTTTCTACCTCGGTAAGCGTGCAGCCCGCAATGGCCGCAACCCGCGTAGTGGCGCAACAATTAAGATTAAAGCAGCAAATTCTCCTAAATTTAGAGCTGGTAAATCACTTAAAGATGCTGTAAACTAGCGTTTTTGTTGGTTAAGCAGGGTGCTTAGCTCAGTTGGTAGAGCGTCGCCCTTACAAGGCGAATGTCAGCGGTTCGACCCCGTTAGCACCCACCATTATTTCAAACCACAAAAAAGTGACTAAGTCGTTCCTAATTGTAAAATTTGAGAGTGCTGGTAAGTTAAGCACTCTTTTATTTTGCTAAAAATTTGAACGCAAAAATTATACGGATTTTATTGTTTAATAGAATTCTATAAGTTTATGGAGCGGTAGTTCAGTTGGTTAGAATACCTGCCTGTCACGCAGGTGGTCGCGGGTTCGAGTCCCGTCCGCTCCGCCAAATAAAAATAGCGAGTCTTAGGACTCGCTATTTTTATTTGTGTATTCGATTTTAATCTGGCGTTAATTGGCCTTATTAAGACGAACCAAATGCAGGCTTATACAGTCCCAATGCGGGTTGCAAGAGATAAGCCCAAGCGCTACATAGACAGCTCTTGTGGTATATTGTCATATTGATAATTGGATGCAGTTAAGCTGGCTAAGCCAGCTTAACTTTAAACGTTAAACGCAAGCTTAAGGTGGGTATTTTTTATGTTAGATAGAATTCGTACGGTTGCCCAAGGTTGGGTTGGTAAAGCCTTACTGGCTTTAATTACTATTCCGTTTGCCTTGTTTGGCATTGACTCGTATTTAAGCAGTGCCGGTAGCAATGTCGCTGTGGCTAAAGTGGCAGGCAATAACATATCCTTACAAGAGTACGATAATGCATTAAAAAACACCCGTAATCGCTTGCAGTCAGACGGCAAGTTTGACCAGGCGCAATTAGATAGTCCGGAAGTTAAATCATTGGTGCTCAACCAATTGATCAATAAGCAACTGATAAACGATGAAATACGTCGTGCCAACTTTGCCATCAGTGATGTGCAGTTAGCCACTTACATTACTGGCATGCCTGAATTCCAAAGAGACGGCAATTTTTCACAAGAATTGTACGACCAAACCTTAACGCAAAATCAGTTAACACCTACTCGCTTTGAGGCAGGCATGCGTGCTGACATGTTGACGCAGCAAGCCCTAGATGGCATTGGCAAACTGGCATTTTCAACCGAGTCACGTTTGCAACATGCGATTCAGTTAAGCAATCAACAACGCGTGGTAAGCGTGGCAGAAATTAAAACCAAGGATTTTGTTGATCAAGTGAAGGTGACGCCCGATCAAGTTAAAGCCTATTACGAACTGCACAAAAACAAATTGTTAGTGCCTGAACAAGTGCGGGTGGAATTCTTATCCATGTCAGCTGTTGATTTTATGCGTCAAGTAAATGTCGACGATGCAGAAGTTAAGAAGTTTTACGATGAAAATGCAGGTAAATTTTCTGGCAATGAGCAAAGACGGGCGAGCCACATATTAATTGGTTTTGGTGTGAGCGCGTCAGAGGCACAAAAAACGCAAGCTAAAGCCAAAGCCCAAGAAATCTTGGCTGCCATTAAAAAGGACCCAAAATCATTTGAATCCTTAGCCATTAAGCACTCTCAAGACCCAGGTTCTGCTGTTAAAGGTGGGGATCTAGGTAGTTTTGCCCGTGGCGCAATGGTTAAGCCTTTCGAGGATGCCGCTTTTAGCATGAAGCTTAATCAAGTCAGTGGTTTGGTGGAATCGGAGTTTGGTTACCACATTATAAAAGTGACTGAAATTACCGGCGCCAGCAGTGATTTCAACAGTTTGAAGCCGCAAATAAAAGGCGATTTGATGTACCAAAAAGCCCAAGCGGAATTTGTTAAGCAAGCTGAGGTGTTCAGTAACTTAGTTTATGAGCAATCCGGTAGCTTGCAACCTGCGGCTAAGGCTTTTGGTGGTCAGGTACAACAGTCAAATTGGTTGAACCGTGAAACAGGAGCTAAGTTTTTCAAGAATAACCAAAAAATTATGGCTTTGATTTTCTCCGATGAAGTGCTTAAAGATCACCGTAATACAGAAGCGGTGGAAGTGTCGCCAAATAATTTAGTGGCGGCACGATTAATAGAATACAAACCGGCTGCACCAAGAAGCTTTGATGAGGTGAAAGCGGGCATTGAGTCTTTGCTTAAACTAGAAGCGGCAGCCAAGCTAGCTAAAGCAAAAGGGGAAGCGGCTTTGAAAGATTTAAAAGCCGGTAAAGCCGTGACTGGGATTGAGTGGATACCAGAAGTGACGGTGGACAGAAAAAATGCCCAAGGATTAACGGACTTAGCCATGAACCTGGCGTTTAAAACTAACGCGGCTAAACTACCGGCTTATTCAGGCGTGGCAGACAGCAAGCAAGGCTTTCTATTGCTTAAGGTGCTTAAAGTGGATGCCGGTTTAGCTGGCGATGCGGATGCCGAGCAGTTGGCTAAAAATGAACTTAGGGAAGCCTTAAGCAGCGAGTATTTGGCCGCTTATAAACAGGCTTTGCGCTTAAAAGCGAAGGTCACGGTTAATGAAAGCTTGTTGCTTTCTAAGCCCTAGTAAATTGAACTAATACGCAGCAAATAAAAAAGGCACCTAGGTGCCTTTTTTATTTGCTTAAGCCATACTTTTTAATCAATAGAGCCGGCAGCGGTGATGTTCATGCCGCCATCAACGTAAGTGATTTCACCGGTTATGCCGGAAGCCAAGTCACTGCAGAGGAAGGCGGATGCATTGCCTACCTCTTCTATGGTGACATTGCGGCGCAAGGCGGCGTGTTTTTCATTGAAGCCTATCATCTTGTCAAAATCGGCAATGCCGGATGCGGCTAATGTTTTGATTGGGCCAGCAGATACCGCATTAACGCGTATGCCTTTAGGGCCTAAGCTTTGTGCCATGTAGCGTACGTTGGCTTCCAGGCTGGCTTTGGCTAAACCCATGACATTGTAGTTGGGCATGGTACGCTCTGCGCCAAGGTAACTAATGGTTAATAAACTGCCGTTTCTGCCTGCCATCATTGGGTAGGCGGCTTTAGCCATAGCGGCAAAGCTGTATGAGCTGATGTCATGGGCGATGCGGAAATTTTCCCTTGTGACTTTTTCTAGGTAATCTCCATCTAATGCATCCTTAGGCACAAAGGCTACCGAATGCACGATGCAGTCTATGCCATCCCAATGTTTGGCAATGGCTGGAAATAAGGCGTCAATATGACTGTCTTCAGCCACGTCGCAATGAAAAAGCAAAGTAGAGCCAAAATCCGCTGCCAATTTTGCCACGCGGTCTTGGTGTTTTTCCATTTGGTAGGTAAAGGCAAGCTCTGCACCTTCGCGCTTCATTGCTTCAGCGATACCGTAAGCAATTGAACGATTGCTCAGTAATCCGGCGATTAATATTTTTTTACCTGCTAAAAATCCCATAACGTTTTCCCTATTTTTATGTCTGCAAATGCGGCGTGCTAATGTTGATTGCTTCTTGGATTATACGCATCGCGTAAACCATCCCCAAGCAAATTATAGCCTAACACGGTCAGCAATATGGCGAGGCCAGGGAACAAGGACAGCCACCAGGCAAACTGGATGTACTCCTTGCCATCGGTCAAGATGTTACCCCAAGATGCTTGTGGCGCTTGCACGCCTAAGCCTAAGAAGCTTAGGCCGGATTCCACCAATACCGCACTGGCTATGCCCAGTATTGAGCTAACAATAATAGGCGTTAGGCTGTTAGGCAATAAATGCCCAAAAATCAGTCTAAAGTCTTTTGCGCCCAAGGCTTGAGCGGCTAAGACAAATTCGCGGTTACGCAGGCTTAAAAACTCCGCCCTAACTAATCGCGTCACCCCCATCCATGAGGTTAAGCCTATGACTATCATGATGTTCCAAATGGAAGGGCTCAGGAACGCAATCACGGCCAAGATTAAGAAGAAGGTGGGAATCGACAGCATCACGTCCACTGTACGCATGATTACTGTGTCCACCCAACCTCGGTAAAAGCCGGCTATGGCGCCCAACACAATGCCGATGAGAGTAGCAATGCCGACGGCAACAAAACCGACCATGAGGGAGATGCGTGCACCGTATAGCATGCGGGAAAAGACGTCGCGCCCCAGCCCGTCGGTGCCCATAAGGTGCAATTGGGAAGGGGCCAGCAATATGGCTTTGACATCGATGGCATTGGGATCGTATGGCGCAATAAGTGGGGCTATTGCAGCTAACAACAGTATGCTGCTAATGATGATAAAGCCGATTAAGGTCAGCGGA
>CAJBBQ010000062.1 GCA_903951385.1 uncultured Pseudomonadota bacterium | reverse complement strand
GTGGCAATGGGGATGATCAACAAGGACAACAATAGAGCAGAAATGCCAATTAAATCGGCTGCCGCCTCAACGCCATGGATAAAGCCTTTGGCACCTACTATCAATAAAGCCAAGCCTAGAATTAACTGCAAGGCTATCACCGCGGTGTGGTTAGGCAAGCCCAAACGGCATAACATCATCGGGCCGCCGGCTTCGGTGGCATGTCCATCGGCCACCAATGCTTTAGAGGCATTAAGCGTCATCATCACGTAAACAAAATAGATGGTTACCATGCAAGCGCCTATGCCATAACGCACCACGGTCAGCGTGTGCGGCACGTACATGGCAATAGCAGCAAAACTAAAGGCAATAAGAAAGAAGTTAAGGTCACGGGTTAAGCCACTGCGCTCCGGTCTTAAATGCCCTTTGGTGCCGCGACGACGCCAAACCGAAATGGCCATCAAGGACAAGGATAAAGTAGCCAACATTAATGGCGCACCTAAGATAGAGCCCACGCCTATCTCCTCATTGGTCGCGACATTTTGCGTACCGGCTAACAAGGCCAACAAGGGCACCATGGTCTCAGGCAAAGCCGTGCCGACCGCCGCAAACAAGGAGCCGGTGACACCCTCGGATATGCCGAGTTTTTCACCCAAGTGTTCCAATGCGTTGGTGAAGACTTCTGCCGCGATCAAGATCACAATCAACATCAAAAACAATTCAAAAAATACCATTTGTTTATTCCTTGGCTTATGTAAATTTAATATGCGCACAGTTTATAGGATAAGCGCACTTTATACAGAATTTTGCCATGAAAGTTCAGGCTAAAAATGCATTTTTAGCATAAAATTGTAGGCCTATGAACCGCCACGCTATTGATGAAAACGGAATTGCGCTAAACGCTCAGTTTATTGCCTCGCCCAATTTTGATGAACGGCCTAGCCATGAAATCAGTTTAATCGTCGTGCACAACATCAGCTTACCGCCTGGCGAATACGGCGGCGCCGGCATCATCGAATTGTTCACTAACCAACTTGATCCGCAGGCGCATCCTTATTACGCGGGCATACACCAACACAAGGTGTCGGCGCATTTTTTAATCCGCAGAGACGGCCAGCTTGTGCAATTTGTTTCCTGCCTAAAAAGAGCCTGGCATGCCGGCGTATCGCAATGGCAGAACAGGGAACGTTGTAACGACTTTTCAGTCGGAATCGAGCTGGAAGGATCGGATTTTGAGGCCTTTAGCGAGGCGCAATACGCCAACTTGCAAATTTTGCTGGCGGCACTGCAATTAGCTTATCCGATACAAGCTATAGTAGGGCATTCGGACATTGCCCCGGGCCGAAAAACCGACCCCGGACCATTTTTTGATTGGCAACGTATAATCACTACTTAATGACTAAGAAAGCTTTCACACCATGATGTTGCAAACTAAATCCTTGCTATTGATCGCCTTACTGTCGACCACCTTAATTGGCTGCGGCGCTAAAAAAAGTGAGCAAGACCAAGCCGAGGCCAAAAAAAATGGGCCCAAGCCTACCCTGGTGACGATCACCCACGTTAAAAAACAAGCCGTAGACATCACGGAACAGTCGGTCGGCAGCTTAGAAGGCTTGACCAACCCAACCGTCTCCTCCGAGGTGGCTGCAAAGGTCATACGCATCCATGTCAACACCGGCCAAGCGGTCAAACAAGGCCAATTGATTGCCACACTGGATGCCACCGATTTGTCCCTACAGGCACTAGAGGCGCAAGCCGAAGTGGCTCGCATAGCAGCCTTGTTAGCCAACCAAAATAAAATTGTCGAACGCAATCAAGTCTTAGTGAGCAAGAAATTCATTTCGCAAAATGCCTTGGATAACGACAGCTCGCAACAAGCCGCATTGAAAGAACAATGGGCCGGTGCCAAAGCCAGGCTAGACAGCGTCAAACACAATAGCAGCAAAACAAAAGTGTACGCCCCAGCAGCCGGCAAAATAGAAAAAAAATTAATTGATGACGGTGAGTTTTTACGGGTAGGCGATCCCATCGTCATGATCGTATCATCGCAACTGCTGCGCGCCCATTTACCCTTCCCTGAACAGATAGGCGCGAAATTAAAACCCGGCTTAAAAGTGCGTTTAAGCACGCCTACCAGTGATCAAACGGTGGATGCGGTCATCCACGAATTAAAACCCATGATCACCGAAGGCAGTCGCAGCGTCGACGTGATTGCCGATGTCACTAACGCGCCTGGCTGGCAAGCCGGTGCCAGTGTCGATGGCACAGTGGTATTGGGCACCCAAGCGGACAGTCTAATGGTGCCCGAACAAAGCGTGGTGTTGCGACCAGCCGGTGAAGTGGTCTACCTAGCGCGCGGCAATAAAGCCTACCAAGCCATAGTTAAAACCGGCGTGAGACAAAATGGCTTAGTAGAAATCCTGCAAGGCCTAAATGAAAACGATGCGGTGGTGGTCGATGGCGCCGGCTTCTTAACCGACCAAGCCTTGATTAAACTCGCCACACCCAGCCCAGCTAACATCAGCCAAAAAGCAAACAACTAACCATGACCCTGCCTGAACTCTCGATCAAGCGCCACGTCCTTGCATGGATGTTGTCTGCGGTCATAGTGCTGTTCGGCATTATTTCTTACCAAAAAATCGGCGTAGACAGGGTACCTGCCATCGACTTCCCTATCATCATGATCAACACCACTTTGCGTGGTGCGGATCCGGATGTGGTCGACACCAGCATCACCAGTATCATCGAATCGGCCATTAACACCACCCCTGGCATAGAGCACATACAATCGGCTTCGTCCCCTGGCGTGTCCAGTATCAGCATTACCTTCGCTTTGAATAAAGACATTGATGTCGCCTACAACGAAGTGCAGGCCAAAGTAAACCAAGTCATCAAACGCTTGCCCGCCGATACCGACCCGCCGGTCTTGCAAAAGGTCGACACCAATGCCTCACCGGTTATTTGGTTAGCCTTAAGCGGCGACCGCACCGTGCAGCAACTTAACTTATACGCCAACAACATATTAAAAAAGAAATTTGAAACCATCGCCGGTGTCGGTGAAGTCACCATAGGTGGTCGACGTGATCGCGTGATACGGGTCAATGTTTCGCCTGAACGCATGGCAGCCTACAAACTCACCGCCAACGATTTAATCGCCGCATTTGATAAAGAGCACGTGCAATTACCGGGTGGATTTTTAGTCAGCAACCAAGCTGAGCAATTACTCAAACTCGACTTAGAATTCCATAGCACGAAAGCCCTAGCGGATTTGGTGGTGAGCAATAAAGCAGGCGTGTCGATACGCTTGAAAGACATCGCCAGCGTGGAAGACGGCATCACCGACAATCGCCAAGTGGCACGCTATAACGGCAAACCGACGGTGGGCATAGGCATGGTGAAAATTGCCAATGCCAACACGGTGGACATCATTAAAGAAGTAGAGCGCCGCTTAGAACAAGACGTGCGACCCAATTTACCGCCTGGCATGCAACTAGAAGTGTCCACCAACGACGGCATATTTATTAACCAAATGGTCGCTTCATTAAAAGAACATTTGGTAGAAGGCACCCTGTTTGCGGCGCTGATTGTATTAATCTTTATGCGCTCGTTTAGCTCCACTTTGATGATATGCCTAGAAATACCGGTGTCCTTATTGGGCGCCATCGCCGTGATGTACTTCTCCGGCTACACCTTTAACAGCATGACCCTGTTGGCCTTGCTGCTCTTGATAGGCGTGGTGGTGGACGATGCCATCGTCGTGCGCGAGAGCATATTGCGCCACATGTCAGGCGAAGCCGGCAATAAGCTCAGCGCGGCCGATATGAAGAACCCCTTAACGGTGGCCGCCTTCCGCACTAAAGCCACCATTCTAGGCAGCAACGAAGTGGTATTCGCTGTGCTCGCCTCCTCGGCTTCATTGGTGTGCATCTTCGCTCCGGTGATTTTTATGGACGGCATCATAGGTATGTTTTTCGAATCCTTTGCCGTCGTTGTCACCTTTGGCGTGCTGGTCTCTTTGTTTGTTTCGCTTACCCTCACCCCCATGCTGTGCTCGCGTTACCTCAAAGTCGGGGTCAATGAAACGCCTGTTTATTTAGCCATAGGTCGCCTTTTAACCCAGCTAGAAAATGCCTACCGAGCCATCTTAAACAGTGCCCTTAAACACCGCGGCAGAGTCTTGCTCTTCACTTTAATTTTCGTCGTCTTATCCGGCTATTTATCCCTTAAGTACGTGGAAAAAGACTTCGTGCCCGAGGCCGATGAAGGGGGCTTTAGCATCATGGTTAAAACGCCGCTGGGTTCAAGTTTAGCCTACACCGATTCCCGTTTAAAACTGGTGGAAGCCACCATCGCACGCCACCCAGAAGAAGTAGCCAGCTACTTTGCCACCATAGGTTCAGGCTCGCGCGGCCAAGTCAACCAAGGCAACGTCAACGTACGCTTAAAAGCCAAAGAATTGCGGAAAAAAAGCCAACAGACTTTAATTAAAGAACTGAAAAAAGAATTAAATACCATCCCTGGCGTGCGCGCCATCCCCTCCCCTGCCTCGATTGCCCGTGGCCAGCGGTCGGAAAAATTGCAGTTCAACATCACCGGTGCCAACTTGCAAGAAATAGGCCGCATTGCGCAACAATTCCAGCAAACGCTGAGCAGCAATGGCGACATAGGCAAAGTGGACTTGGACGTGCAATTGGATTTACCGCAAGTCAAAGTGGACATAGACCGCGCCCGTGCCGCCGCGCTGGGCTTAAGTGCCAATGACATTGCCACGGCGGTGTCCTTGTATGCCGGTGGCATCAATGTCGCTAAGTACAACGAAGCCAACGGTGATGGGCAGCGTTATGACATCCGCCTGAAAGCCGGTGAGGAAGCGTTGCATAACACCGTGGATTTAAACAAAATCTATTTACGCAGCAGCAGCGGTGAATTGGTTCGCTTGGACGCCGTGGCCAGCTTCAACCAAGAGTTGGGGGCAGCCGTCATCGGTCGCTACGATTTGCAATACGCGGTTAACTTTTACGCGAACCCCAATGTGGCACTAGGTGACGCGGTCAATATAG
>CAJBBQ010000061.1 GCA_903951385.1 uncultured Pseudomonadota bacterium | reverse complement strand
GTTTTGCTTTATATCCTGCCAGCCGCAAATTTAAGTTTTCCGGCACCTAATTTGCGTATAAAATAGGCAACTCGGCGTTAATAATGCAAAGCAAACGACTCGCAGTGAAAATCGGCAAGCACCAACTCAAGAATAACCTCGTTGTAGCACCCATGGCAGGCGTGACGGACAGGCCTTTCCGTCAGTTGTGCAAGAAAATGGGCGCGGGTTTAGCGGTGTCGGAAATGGTGACGTCCAATTCGCTCTTATACGGCAGTGAAAAAACCTTACGCCGCGCCAATCACCAAGGCGAAGTTGATCCCATCTCCGTGCAAATTGCCGGTGCCGACCCAAAAATGATGGCGGAAGCCGCCAAGCACAACGTCGACAATGGCGCGCAAATCATAGACATCAACATGGGCTGCCCAGCCAAGAAAATTTGCAATGTCATGGCCGGTTCGGCTTTGCTTAAAGACGAGCCCTTGGTGGCGCAAATTTTGCGTGCCGTGGTCAATGCCGTGGACGTGCCGGTCACATTGAAAATACGCACCGGTTGGGATAAACACAACCGCAACGCCGTGCAAATTGCCAAGATGGCCGAAGACCTAGGCGTGCAAGCCTTAGCCATGCACGGCCGCACCCGCGCTTGTTTGTACACAGGCGATGCCGAGTACGACACCATCGCCGCGGTCAAGCAAGCCATTCGTATTCCGTTAATCGCCAACGGCGACATCACTACGCCAGAAAAAGCCAAATTCGTATTGGATTACACCGGCGCCGATGCCGTCATGATAGGCCGTGCCGCACAAGGTCGGCCATGGATATTCCGTGAAATAGACCATTACCTAAAAACCGGTGAGCATTTACCGGCACCGGAAGTGATCGAGATCCGCACCGTGATGTTGGAGCACTTGCACGATTTATACGATTTTTATGGCGAACTCACTGGCATGCGCATGGCGCGCAAGCACATTTCTTGGTACACCAAGGGCCTCAAAGACTCGGCCAATTTCCGCCATAACATGAATACCTTGCAGACCATCCCTTTGCAATTGTCTGCTATCGATGAATTTTTTGATCATTTACAAAGCCGCGACCACCGCTTGCAATACGACGAAGAAAACGACGTTATTGAAACCGTGGACTTGGCGCTAAAGGTGGCCTAATGGACGATTGCGAAAACAAAAAAACCGGCGCCATGAACGACTGCCAAATTGCCAACAGCGTTAAATCGGCTTTGGATCAGTACTTTAAAGACCTCGATGGTGAGCCGCCTCACGCCTTGTACGACATGGTGTTGGCCTGCATAGAAAAACCGCTATTGGAATACACCTTGCATTATGCCGGCGGCAACCAAAGCAAAACGGCCGACATCTTGGGTTTAAATCGCAACACCTTGCGCAAAAAAATGCAGCAATACCGCATCGAGTAATGCGCTCGATTTCTTTTATATCTTATTAACATCATCAGAGTTTTCACATGGCAACCATTAAACGCGCGCTTATCAGCGTGTCAGATAAAACCGGTATCGTAGAATTAGCCCAGGCCTTAAGCCAATTAAAAGTCGAAATTTTATCCACAGGCGGCACCGCCAAACTGTTTCGTGAGCAGGGCATTCCTGTAATCGAAGTTAGCGATTACACCGGTTTCACCGAAATGCTCGATGGCCGAGTCAAAACCCTGCACCCAAAAGTGCACGGTGGCATATTGGGTAGACGCGATTTACCCGAGCACGTGGCGGCCATGCAAGCAGCCAATATTCCTAACATCGACATGGTGGTGGTGAATTTATACCCGTTTGAAGCGACCGTCGCTAAAGCCGATTGCACGCTGGAAGACGCCATAGAAAATATAGACATCGGTGGCCCGGCCATGGTCCGTTCTGCCGCTAAAAACTGGAAAGACGTTGCCGTGTTAACCGACGCCAGCCAATACGCCGATGTCATTGCTGAATTGCAAAGCACCGGCGGCGCCGTCAGTCAGGCCACGCAGTTTGCCTTATCGGTGGCCGCGTTCAACCGCATCAGCAATTACGACGGCGCGATCAGCGATTACTTGTCGTCCTTTAATGCCGATGGCACACGCTGCGATTTCCCGGCGCAAAGCAACGGCCGTTTTGTGAAGCTACAAGATTTACGCTACGGCGAAAACCCGCACCAACAAGCGGCTTTTTACCGCGATCTCTACCCCGCACCGGGCTCATTGGTAACCGCCACGCAATTGCAGGGTAAGGAGTTGAGTTACAACAACATCGCCGACGGCGACGCGGCATGGGAAGCAGTGAAATCCTTTAGCAGCACGGCCTGCGTTATTGTTAAACACGCCAATCCTTGCGGTGTGGCGCTCGGCGCCCATGCCTTGGAAGCCTACAGCAAAGCATTCCAAACCGACCCTAGCAGTGCCTTTGGTGGCATCATTGCCTTCAATTGCACGGTGGACAAAGCCGCTGCCGAAGCGGTGAGCAAGCAGTTTGTCGAGGTCTTGATTGCGCCCGATTACAGCGCCGATGCCTTGGCTATTTTTGCTGCCAAAGCCAACGTGCGGGTCTTGAAAATTGCCTTGCCTAAGGGTGGCGACACGGCTTGGCAACAAGGCCGCAATGCCTACGACAGCAAGCGTGTTGGCTCCGGTTTACTTATTCAAACAGCGGACAACCATGAAATCAGCGCGGCCGATTTAAAAGTGGTCAGTAAAAAACAAGCCACCCCACAACAAATGGCCGACATGCTGTTTGCTTGGCGCGTGGCCAAATACGTGAAATCCAACGCCATCGTGTTCTGTGGCAACGGCATGACTTTAGGCGTGGGCGCCGGCCAAATGAGCCGAGTCGACAGCACGCGCATCGCCGCGATTAAGGCACAAAATGCCAATTTAAGCCTTAAAAATTCGGTGGTGGCCTCCGATGCCTTCTTCCCATTCCGTGACGGCATAGACGTGTTGGCCGAAGCCGGTGCCAGCTGCGTGATCCACCCGGGTGGCAGCATGCGCGACGAAGAAGTAGTAGCGGCAGCAGACGAACACGGCTTGGTCATGGTAGTGACCGGCATACGGCATTTTAGGCATTAAGGGCAGCAGCATGAAAATTCTGGTCATAGGGGGAGGCGGCCGCGAGCACGCCTTAGCTTGGAAAGTGGCGCAAAATAAAGCGGTCAGCCGCATTTTTGTGGCGCCGGGCAATGCCGGTACGGCGCTTAATCCGGACATGGTAAACGTGCCGATTAGCAGCGTGCCTGACTTATTAAAATTTGCCCAAGACGAGGGCATTTACCTCACCATCGTTGGCCCAGAAGCACCCCTAGCAGCGGGCGTGGTCGATGCCTTTAAGGCGGCCAATTTAAAAATATTTGGCCCGACCAAATTGGCCGCGCAGCTAGAAGGCTCTAAAGACTTTGCCAAGGCCTTTATGTTGCGCCACGGCATCCCAACGGCGGCCTATGCCACGTTTACCGATGCCAAACTCGCGCACGATTACGTGAATCAGCTGGGTGCCCCCATCGTCATTAAAGCCGACGGCTTAGCAGCCGGCAAAGGCGTGGTAGTAGCCATGACAGCTAGTGAGGCGCACGACGCCATCGATGCCATGTTGTCCGACAACAAGTTAGGCAGTGCCGGTGCGCGCGTGGTCATAGAAGAGTTTTTAACGGGCGAAGAAGCCAGCTTTATCGTCATGGTGGACGGCAAAAATATTTTGCCCTTGGCCACCAGCCAAGACCACAAACGCTTGCAAGACGGCGACCAAGGCCCGAACACAGGCGGCATGGGGGCCTATTCCCCAGCGCCGGTGGTGACGCCGCAAATTCACGCTAAAGTTATGCGTGAAATCATCCGTCCTACCGTCGATGGCATGGCCCAAGAAGGCCACCCCTACACCGGCTTTTTGTATGCCGGTTTGATGATTTCCCCGGACGGCAACGTCAAAACCTTGGAATTCAATTGCCGCATGGGCGACCCGGAAACGCAGCCCATCATGTTGCGCATGAAAAGCGATTTGGTGGCCTTGGCCGAGCATGCTGTTAATGGCACGCTGGATCAGGCAGAAGTAGACTGGGACAGGCGCACGGCCTTGGGCGTGGTGATGGCCTCAGCCAATTACCCAGACACGCCAAAATTGGGCGACGAAATTACCGGTCTACCTAGCGACTTAAACGATGCCCACGTGTTTCACGCTGGCACCGCCTTGCAAGGTGAGCAAGTGGTCACCAGCGGCGGTCGGGTGTTGTGCGTCACAGCATTGGGCGAAACGGTCAAGTTTGCCCAACAGCAAGCCTACCAAATTGTTGATGGCATTCAATTTAAAGGCGCGCAATACCGCACCGACATTGGCTACCGAGCCATCAAGGGTTAAGCATGAACACGCAAGCGGTTCTGGATTACTTACAACAGCTGCAAAGCAAGATTGTAGAAGCGATAGAGCTGGTAGACGGCAAACGCTTTTTGCAAGACAGCTGGCAGCGACCGGAAGGCGGCGGCGGTAATTCTTGTTTATTGGAAGAAGGGCTGGTGTTTGAGCGGGCCGGGGTGGGTTTTTCCCATGTGCTAGGCCATAAATTGCCGCCATCAGCCAGTGCCGCTCATCCGGAAGCAGCCGGTCGTCCATGGGAAGCCATGGGCGTGTCCTTGGTGTTTCACCCACGCAACCCTTACATTCCCACCGTACACATGAACGTGCGTTTCTTTGTGGCTAAGGCGCAAGCCAGCCATGAAGAAGACATTTGGTGGTTTGGCGGCGGCATGGACCTCACGCCCTACTATGGTTTTGCCGACGATGCCGCGCATTTTCACCGCACCAACAAACAGGCCTTGGATGCGTTTGATACCAGCTACTACCCAGCCTTTAAAAAAGAATGCGACGACTATTTTTATTTAAAACACCGTAAAGAACCACGTGGCATAGGCGGCATCTTTTTTGACGACTTCAATGCCTTGGGTTTTGAAAAAAGCTTTGCCATGCAACGTGCGGTCGGCGACAGTTTTTTAAATGCTTATTTACCCATCGCGCAAGCGCGCAAGGACACGGCCTATGGCGAACGCGAACGCGATTTCCAAGCCTACCGTCGTGGCCGCTACGTCGAGTTTAATTTGGTTTACGACCGCGGCACCTTGTTTGGTTTGCAGTCCAATGGCCGCACCGAATCCATACTGTTGTCCATGCCGCCCATCGTCAAATGGCGTTATGACTGGAAGCCCGAGGCCAACAGTGCGGAAGCCAAGTTATACAGCGATTTCCTGATCGCCAAAGACTGGCTGGCAACGGCCTAGAGGAGCGCTTCCCCATGACAGACCGCGCATTCAAACAAGCACACAGCCAAGCACAAGATTTGCTGGATTTTATTGATGCCAGCCCCAGCCCTTGGCATGCGGTCGACACAGCGGTTCAGCGTTTAAGCAAACAAGGTTACAGCGCCTTAGATGAAAGCCAAGCCTGGCAATTAAAAGCCGGACAAGGCTATTACGTGGTGCGCGGTGGCGCCTCCATCATCGCCTTTCACCTGGGGCAAAAAAAACCCAATGAAACCGGCTTTCGCTTGGTTGGCGCCCACACCGATTCGCCAGGCTTACGCCTCAAACCCAAAGCGGCTTACGCCACTGACGATTTAATTCGCATAGGCGTAGAGGTTTACGGCGGGCCCATATTGGCCACCTTTACCGACCGGGATTTAAGCGTGGCGGGGCGCATCAGCCTGCGCAGCAAAAACGGCTTTGACCTGCGTTTAGTCAAGCTAGACCAGCCCATGCTGCGTTTGCCTAACTTGGCCATACACATGAACCGTGAGGTCAACGACAAAGGCTTGTTGCTGAATAAGCAAACCGAGTTGCCGCTGATCTTTGGTCAATGTGAAGCTGGGGTAGACGCCGAGCAGGCATTTTTAAGCCAGTTGGCCCAGTCAGCTAATGCCAATGCGGCGGACATGCTAAGTTTTGAACTCAATGTGTTTGACACGCAAAAAGGCAGTTTTTGGGGAGCCAAGCAAGCGTTTATCGCCAACAGCCAGTTGGATAATTTGGCCTCTTGCCATGCTGCGCTTAGCGCCTTGTTGGCCACAGAAAAACCGATGGCCACCACCGTCTGCGCCTTGTTCGATCACGAAGAGGTCGGCAGTGAAAGCGCCACCGGCGCCAGTGGCAGCTTTTTAAGCGACGTGTTGCAGCGCATCAGTAGCAGCCAACAATTGGATGACGACGCGCGCTTGCAAGCCATGGCGCGCAGCTTCTTGGTCAGTGCCGACATGGCGCATGCCTATCACCCGAATCACCCCTCGGCTTACGAGCCGTGTCACCATGTCTTAGTCAACCACGGCCCGGTGATTAAAACCAATGCCAACCACCGTTATGCCAGCAATGCCGAGAGCAGCGCGCGCTTTATGCAACTGTGTGAAGCCGCCGGTGTGCCGTATCAACAGTACGCCCACCGCAGTGATTTAGGTTGCGGCAGCACCATAGGCCCTATCGTGGCAGCCAATTTGGGTGTGCCATCGGTGGATGTCGGTTCGCCTATGTGGGCCATGCACAGCTTGCGCGAAAGCGCCGGCGTGTTGGATCACGCTTACATGATAGCCGTGCTCAGCGCCTTGTATAATAGTTAAGTATTGGACAAAATTTATCGGTAGGAGCGGCGCCTCGCCGCGAGGTTCATGCAGTCAATC
>CAJBBQ010000060.1 GCA_903951385.1 uncultured Pseudomonadota bacterium | reverse complement strand
GATGATGAGGACTAAGCCTTGTTGGCCTTAAATGCGATTCAACCCAATTGGCCAGCCCCGGCCAATGTGCAGGCCCTGCAAACCACTAGGCAAGGTGGATTCAGTTTGGCGCCGTATGCCGGCCTCAATTTGGCTATGCACGTCAAAGACGACGAGGCATGCGTTAGGCAAAACCGCCAAGTATTGCGGACTGTGTTACCCAGTGAGCCGGTTTGGCTAAATCAAGTGCACGGGGTGACCGTGCTGGATGCGGCTTTGGTGCAGGGTGTGCCGGATGCCGATGCCTCGTATACCCGGCAAGCCAAGCAGGTGTGCGTCACCATGACGGCAGATTGCTTGCCGGTCTTGCTGTGTGATCGTGCCGGCACGGTGGTGTCGGCTGTGCATGCAGGCTGGCGCGGACTGTGTGATGGGGTGATAGAGGCGGCAGTGGCTAAAATGGCCGTTGCCCCCAGTGACATATTGGCTTGGCTGGGCCCGGCTATTGGACCCAATGCTTTTGAGGTGGGGCATGAAGTGCGGGCGCAATTCATGCAGCACGATGGGCAAGCCGCACTGGCGTTTAAGCCGCATGCCGACAAATGGCTGGCTAATTTGTATGTGCTTGCCCAGCAACGTTTAAACGCGCTGGGCGTGAGCCAAATTTACGGTGGCGGCATCGATCAGGCATTTTGCACCTACAGCGATGCGCAGCGCTTTTTTTCATACCGGCGCGAAGCCGTGACTGGCCGCATGGCCAGTTTGATTTGGTTGAATGCTTGATTGCTCCTTGCAATTTGCGCAGTGAAGCCGGCATTTCTAAACTATAATGCGACCATGCTAGCGCCGTTTGTGCCTAGTTTTTAATACTGGTTATTAGCCCATGCATTTTTCTGATTACACTAGCTTGAGTTACATCGTCGGCTTCACTTTTTTAGGTGGCCTACTTAGCGTGGCGCTGGCGGCATTGTTCGCTCTTAGTTTGCGCCCAACTTGGGTGCCGATGTTGGTCAGTTATGCCATAGGTGCCATGCTGGGAGCGGTTTTTTTAGAAATCTTACCGCATGCTTTTAGTCTGGCTGGCAACGTGGAAACGGTATCGGCCACCTTGCTGCTGGGTTTGTTGCTGTTTTTTGTGTTGGAAAAATTGGTGATATGGCGGCATTGTCACGGCGATCACTGCGAAGTGCACGCCCTGCACAGTGAGCAGGATTGCCCGTCTGGCCATGGGCTTAATGCCACGCAAACCAGCGCCGCACAACTAAACACCCAGCATGCAGGGGCGAAATACAAGGCGGTTGCGCCGCAAGCACCGGCCTCTGCCTTGCTCAGTCATGGCCATCTGCACAGCCACGACAGCGGCCGCAGTGGCTTGATGATCATGATAGGCGACACCTTTCATAATTTCATAGACGGCATTTTGATTGCAGCGGCCTTTACCGCCGACATTAAATTGGGGGTGGTGACGGCTTTGGCGATTATTGCCCATGAAATTCCACAGGAAGTAGGGGATTTTTTAATCTTGCTGCATTCCGGCTACAGTAAAAAACAAGCCTTAATTTTTAATTTGGTGTCCAGTGTGGCGACCTTGGTCGGTGGTTTGATGGCCTATTATGCCTTGCAATACGTGCAAAGTTGGGTGCCCATCATATTGGCATTGGCGGCATCCAGCTTGCTTTATGTGGCGGTGGCCGATTTGATTCCAGGTTTACACAAGCGCACCGAACTGAAAGCCACGTTGGCGCAAATTTTACTCATTTCGATTGGTGTCGCTACCATCTGGGTCGCTCACGTCGTCTTGGAGTAAGGCCTTTTTGGCTTGCATGTGCCGTCGGTGTTTGACGCCGAGTAACCACAACAGCAAGGCGCAAGGCATGAGGCCGTAAAAGAAAAAGGTCAGCAAGCCGGCCGTGATGCTGACTTCGGTGGCGGCCATTAAGGTAACAAGGTATAGCCAAGCGATGGCGATGATGTACATAAATAAAATTTAAATTAACGATAGGTAAGTGTTCATGAGTTTATCCAATCCTAAGGTCGGCTTCGTTTCACTCGGTTGCCCGAAAGCCGGCTCCGATGCAGAGCGTATTCTCACCCAATTACGTGCAGAAGGCTATGCTATTTCCTCCAGCTACGAAGAGGCCGATTTGGTGGTGGTCAACACCTGCGGTTTTATTGATAGCGCGGTGGAAGAGTCGCTGGATGCCATTGGTGAAGCCATAGCGAAGAACGGCAAGGTCATCGTGACCGGTTGTTTGGGCGCTAAAAAAGGCGTGGTGGAAGCGGCTCACCCTAGTGTTTTAGCCGTAACCGGTCCGCATGCGCTAGAGGAAGTGATGACAGCGGTGCACGCCAACTTGCCTAAATTGCATGAGCCCTTTGTTGATTTGGTGCCGCCACAAGGCATACGCTTAACACCTAGCCACTATGCTTATTTAAAGATATCCGAAGGCTGTAACCACCGCTGCAGTTTTTGCATCATCCCCAGTATGCGTGGCGATTTAGTGAGCAGGCCGATAGGCGAGGTCTTGAACGAAGCGGAAAACTTAGTCAATGCCGGCGTCTCGGAAATTTTAGTGATATCGCAAGACACCTCGGCTTACGGTGTCGACGTCAAATACCGCCCCGGTTTTTGGAACGGCAGGCCGGTTAAAACGCGCATGACCGAACTGTGTCAGAGTTTAAGCGATTTAGGCGTGTGGACCCGTTTGCACTACGTTTACCCTTACCCGCACGTGGACGAAGTGATCCCCTTGATGGCGGATGGCTTAATTCTGCCTTATTTGGATGTGCCGTTTCAGCATGCCAGCCCACGTATTCTAAAAGCCATGAAACGTCCAGCGCATGCGGAAAATAATTTGGCGCGCATCAAGGCTTGGCGTGAAATCTGCCCAGACATTACCGTGCGCAGTACCTTTATTGCCGGCTTTCCAGGCGAGACCGAAGACGACTTTAAAATGCTATTGGATTTCTTAGAGGAAGCTCAGTTAGACCGCGTCGGTTGCTTTGCTTATTCTGCGGTGGACGGGGCGGCAGCCAACGCGCTGCCGGATCAAGTGCCAGAGGCGTTAAAGCAAGAGCGCTTGAGCCGTTTTATGGAAGTGCAGGAACGCATTAGTGCTGCCAAATTGCAAAGCAAAGTGGGCAGCATGCAAACGGTATTGGTTGATGAGTTGGTCACGGATGAGGCGGGCAACATAGCAGCCATAGGCCGCACTAAAGCCGACGCGCCTGAAATAGACGGCGTGGTCTACCTAGAGGATGCCGAAGGCTTGACCCCTGGTGATTTTGTTGAGGTGGAAATATACAGCGCCGATGGCCACGATCTTCGTGGTGGCCCGCCGCGGGCTAGTTAAACAAATCCGGCATGATGGCTGCCGGGCGTTGGCTGTCTGCACGCTCTTCTAAAAAATCAAAAGTCAGCGGGCAACGCGTCGGTTTTTTGGCGGCTTTGCGCTTCTTGGCTGTGCTGGCCTGTAAGTCTATGTAAGGCGTTTGGCTGATACGCACGTACCCTGAGCTGGCTAATTTTTCGGCGGTGGTTTCAAATAGACTTAAGGGGTTGTCTATGTTTTGCAGGGTGACGATGGCTTTGCTCACTTTTAGCACGTTATACATGGTAAATTTTGCCGCAGTTTGTTTACCGTAAATCTCGCCTGTGTGAATTTCCACTATGCCTCCCAGCACGAATGTTTCCTAATGGTAGCCCCACCATCGCCATTTAACAAGCTTTTTGCCGTGCGTCTAGGCGGATTTTATGTGAGAATGAAGATTGATACTTTTTAATTTAACAATGCAGCGTATCAGGCTGCATGGAGTCTAGCATGACCTTAAATCAACAGGCTAAAGTGACGCTGTCGTCGTTCCTACGCAGCCAAATAAAGCCTTTATCTGTTTGCCTAATACTAAGTTTGACTTTAGCTGCTTGTGGCAAACAAGAGCCAGCCGCCAATGGCATGGCCATGCCGGCTATGCCGGTAGGCGTGATTACGCTGCAAGCCACCAATGTGCCGATTGCGGCTGAGACAGTGGCGCAAACCGAGGGTGCCAAAGAAGTGGAGATACGCCCGCGTGTAGGCGGTATCGTGCTGAAAAAACTGTTTGAAGAAGGCGCGCCTATCAAGCAGGGGCAGGCTTTATTTTTAATCGACCCGGTGCCGTTTCAAATTGCCTTAAGCAATGCAAAAGCCCAGTTAGCGCAACAGCAGGCTAAGGTTGAGCAAACCGAACGAGAAGCGCTGCGCTTAAAAAGCTTGTTAGCCACCGAGTCGGTCAGCCAACGTGAGGCCGACAATGCCTGGTCCGACAACAGCATGGCCAAAGCGGCGCTGGCGCAATACCAGGCCAATCTGCGTGAAGCGCAGTTAAATTTATCCTACACCACCGTGACCTCGCCGCTAGCCGGCATGGCGGGTCGCTTTGAGTTATCAGAAGGGGCTTTGGTGAATGCCAATACCAGCCTCTTGACCCGTGTTTACCAAATCAACCCAATATGGGTGCGCTTTAGCTTGTCCGATAGCGAATTGGCTTTGTTGGGCGGCTATTTGTCGCCAGCCCGAGTCAAACAATTGCATCTCATTTTACCTAACGGCCAAGATTACCCTCAAACAGGCCGGTTAAATTTTGCGGCCAGCAGCATAGACCCGCAATTGGGTACCCAACAATTGCGTGCCAGCTTTGCCAATGCCGACAAGGCCTTGTTGCCTGGCCAGTTTGTTCGCGTGCGCGTCACCACCGGCAGCCGTAAGGGCGTATTTTTATTGCCGCAAACAGCGGTGTTGACCGGCGATCAAGGTAAGTTTGTTTTTGTCGCAGAAAAAAACACCCAAGGCAAAGTAATGGCCAACGTGCGGCCTGTAGTAGAGGGCGGTTGGCAAGGTCAATCATGGGTGATCTTGAGCGGCTTAAAAGCAGGCGAGCAAGTTATTGCCGATAATTTAATCAAAATGCGCCCGGGTGCCGAGGTGTTGCCCCATCCATACCAAGTAGCAACGCCACCATCAGCTAAAGCGAAATAGGACAAGGCCATGACCAAGTTTTTTATCACCAGGCCGATTTTCGCCTCCGTGCTGTCCATTATTATTGTGCTGGCTGGCTTGGCTGCCGCCTTTAAATTACCCATCGCGCAGTACCCGCAAATTGCCCCACCTACGGTCACCATCACTGCCAGCTACCCAGGCGCGAGTTCCGACACCTTAGCAAAAACCGTGGCCGGCCCAATCGAAGAGCAATTGAGCGGCGTAGACAACCTCTTGTATTTCAATTCCAGCGCCGACTCCAGTGGCACCTTGGTGATCACGGCCACCTTTGAGGTGGGCACCAATGTCGATCAGGCGACCTTTAATGTCAGCAATCGCGTCAACATTGCCACCCCAAGGTTGCCTGATGACGTGAGGCGCAACGGTTTAATTGTGCAGAAGAAATCCAATGACATCTTGCTGGTGGTGATGCTTACTTCTAAAGATGCCAAGCACGACAGGTTGTACCTGAGCAATTACGCTACTTTGAATGTCTTGGATGAATTAAAGCGGGTGAAAGGCGTGGGCGACGCCTTGATATTTGGCGGGCAAGATTACGCCATGCGTATTTGGTTGCGCCCCGACCGCATGGCCCAACTGGGGGTCAGTTCCAGCGATGTGGCGGCAGCCATTGCGGCACAAAACAACCAATACGCGGCCGGCAAAATAGGCCAAGAGCCTGCACCCAGTTCCCAGCAATTGGTTTACACAGTCAGCGCTAAAGGCCGTTTGCTTGATCCTGCTGAGTTTGGCAACATTATTATTCGGGCCGATGGCCCACGTGGCCTGCTGTATTTAAAAGACGTGGCCCGCGTTGAATTGGGTGCACAAAGTTACAACGTCACCTCTGCGCTGGACGGGCAAGCCGGTGTGGCCATTCCTATCTTTTTACAAACGGGTGCCAATGCCTTGGATACGGCGCAAGGCATCAAAGCCAAAATGGCGGAGTTAACCGGCCGTTTCCCGGCTGGCATGGTTTACACCATCCCTTACGACACCAGCGATTTCGTTAAAGCCACCATAGAAGAGGTGTTTAAAACCTTTGCTGAAGCCTTAGTCTTGGTGGTCTTGGTGGTTTTCTTGTTCCTGCAAAGTTGGCGCGCTACCCTTATTCCCATCATTGCTGTGCCGATTTCCTTAATTGGTACTTTTGCCGGTTTATACCTATTTGGCTTTTCCATTAATTTACTCACCTTGTTTGCCATGATACTGGCCATAGGCATAGTGGTGGACGACGCGATTGTGGTGCTAGAAAACACCGAACGCCTCATGCGCGAAGAAAATTTAGCGCCCTTGCCGGCCGCCATTAAATCCATACAGCAGGTTTCGGCCGCTGTTGTGGCCATCGTTTTGGTGCTGTGTGCGGTGTTCGTGCCCGTGGCTTTTCAAGGCGGCATTGCCGGCGAGCTGTATCGGCAGTTCGCCGTGACCGTGGCGATTGCGGTGGTGATATCGGGGGTGGTGGCGTTAACCCTTACCCCGGCATTGTGCGCCATGATATTGCAAAAAAATCACGCTGAAAATCGCTTCTTTCAAGCGTTTAACCGGGGTTTTAGTCGCTTTTCGAATTTTTACACCCATACCGTCGCGCTCACCCTCAAGCATAAAATCATAGGCGGCTTGGCCTTTGCCGGCATAGTGCTGGCCTGCGTGGTGTTATTCATGAAAGTGCCCGGTAGTTTTGTGCCGGCAGAAGACCAAGGCTACGTGGTGACCATAGTGGTGATGCCAGATGGCGCGACATTGAGCCGCACCACTAAAACCACGGAAGCCATCCGTTCGGCGATTGCCCAGGATCCAGCCGTGGCCCATGAATTTGCCGTGAACGGCTTGGAGTTGCTCACTGGCGCCAATAAAACCAACGCCGCCACCATGTTTGTGCGACTCAAGGATTGGAGCTTACGTGAAACCAGCGCCGATCAAATTGTCGGCAAATTGTTTGGCATAGGCATGAGTCAGCCCGATGGCTTGGCCTTTGCTGTTAACCCGCCGGCCATTAGGGGTTTAGGCACCGCGGCTGGCTTTGAAGTGTACGTGCAAAGTCAGCGCGATACCGACCCCATTAAGTTAGCCGCAGTGATGAATAATTTAATGGAAGCCATGGGCAAAGACCCCAGTTTGACCCCACCGAAAACTTTTTTCCGACCTACCGTGCCGCAATTGCTCATAGAAGTGGACGAGGCCAAAGCCATCTCACAAGGGGTGCGCATTGCCGATATCTACACCACCTTGCAAAGCACCATGGGCTCGTATTATGTCAACGATTTCAATAAAAATGGCCGTACCTACCGCGTGCAGTTGCAGGCCGAGGCGCAATTTAGAATGCAGGCGGAAGACTTAGGTAAGGTCTACGTGCGCAGTCAGCCTAGCGCTAGTGCGCCAAATGGCAACATGATTCCCTTGTCGGCCTTAAGCAAGGTGAGCAACCGGGTTGGGGCGGAACAGTTGGAGCGTTACAACGGCTTGTTGTCGGCTAAGGTGTTTGGCGCCGGCGCGCCGGGTGTGAGCTCAGGCGATGCCATTAAGGCGGTGGAGCGGATTGCAGCAAGCAACCTGCCTGACGGCTACCAAATTGCTTGGACCGCGCAGGCTTACCAAGAAAAACGCACCGGTTCGGCGGCTGTATTCGCCTTTGGCTTTGCCATCATCATGGTGTTCTTGATATTGGCGGCGCAGTTTGAAACATGGGCACTGCCCTTGGCCGTTATCATGGCCGTGCCGTTTGCCTTGGCGGGCGCCTTCTTGGCCGTCTTGCTGCGTGGCATGCCTAATGACATCTACTTTCAAATTGGGCTGATCACCTTGATAGGCTTGGCGGCGAAAAATGCCATTTTGATTGTCGAGTTTGCCAGTCAAAAAATGGAGCAGGGTATGCCTGTTGCCGAGGCCGCCTTGGAAGCGGCTCGCTTGCGATTTAGGCCCATTGTCATGACCTCCATGGCCTTCGTTTTAGGCATCGTGCCTTTGGTGGTGGCATCCGGCGCCGGTGCCGCGGCAAGGCGTTCCATGGGCACTGGCGTATTTGGTGGCATGCTATTGGCGACCTTTGTTGCGACTATTTTTATTCCGCTGTTCTTCACTTGGTTAAGTGGCAAGCACGTAAGGCACCATGGCCAGTTGGAATCGCAAGTCAGTGCTAAGGAAACCCCATGATGGCCATACAAGTTAGTAGGCTAGCTAAGATTTTTGTTGCACCATTGCTGTTGCTGATCAGTGCCTGTGCACCACTGGGCTTGGACTACCAACGCCCAAATGTGGCTTTGCCTAGTGCCTATAATCAGTCCGATGCCGTCGCTGCCAGCACGGTCGTCAGTGCTTCATGGTGGACCTTGTACCAGGATGCCGCGCTTAATGATTTAATCCGCCAAGCTCTGCAAAATAATGCCGATATCAAACAAGCCGTTGCGCGCATAGAGGAAGTCGAGGCGGCGGCCCGCGAAATCGGCGCGGAGACTTTTCCTAGCCTTAATTTGGATGGCCGGGCGACCAGGACGCGCGTGACCGAATCCGGGCCTTTTCCGGTGTTTGCTGAAAACCCGCGCAATAATTTCAATGCGCAAATTGGCACGTCTTTTGAATTGGACTTTTGGGGAAAATTGCGTCGCGCAAAAGAGTCGGCGCGTGCTCAAGCTTTAGCCAGCCATTACGCTAAAGCCACCGTGGATTTGTCGCTAACCGGCATGATCGCCCAGCAGTATTGGTTCTTGCGCAGCTTGGATGCACAAACGGCGATTGCGCTTGCCAGCTTAAAAACCCGTGAAGCCAGCTTGTCCCTAACCCGCCGTCGCCTTGAAGGTGGCGTGGCTTCGGGCTTGGATTTGCATCAAGCCGAAGCCGCCAGTGCCAGCCTAAAAGCCCAATTGGCGGAACTGGGGAAATTGAGAGCGCAAACCTTGCATCAATTGGCCAGCTTAAGCGGCAATCTGGAATTAAGTATTCCAGCATTGGCAAATACCGGCTTGTCCCTGCCGCCCACGCCACCTGTTGGTTTGCCGTCAAGCTTGCTTGAGGCTAGGCCCGATGTGCGCTTAGCCGAGCAACAATTGATTTCAGCTAACGCCAACATAGGGGTGGCCAAAGCCGCTTTGTACCCCAGCATTTCCTTAACCGCAGCCTTAGGTGGCGAGAGCCTGGCATTAAGTGATGTGCTAAAAGCCTCGTCGCGCATTTGGACTGGGGGCCTAAATTTAAACCTGCCTATTTTTGATTCGGGCAAGCGCAGCGCGCAAGTGGATCAAGCCAGTGCGCAGCAAAAGCAAGTGTTAGCCAATTACCAGCGCGTCATACAAACCGCCTTCACCGAGGTGAACGACGCCTTGGTGGCCGTGCGGCAAAATGCCGAGCGGGAATCGGCCTTGAGCGACAGCCAAGTGGCAGCCAAGAAAGCCTTAGACATTGCCATGCATCGCTATCAGTCTGGTTATTCGGCCTACCTGGATGTGCTTGATGCGCAACGGGTATATCACGCGGCTGAACTGAGTTTTGTGCAAGCGCGTGAGGCTAGGTTGCAAGCCACGGTAGCCCTATTTAAAGCCTTGGGTGGTGGTTGGCAGGCCGCCAACTAAGTTGCGCATAAGTCGCCAGTGACGGGCTAGCCCATGGTAAAATGCCGCATTATTTTTAATGCCTGATTGACTATGACCGTTCGTACACGATTTGCTCCCAGCCCAACCGGTTTCTTACACATAGGCGGTGCGCGTACCGCCTTATTTTCTTGGGCCTATGCCAAGAAGCACGGCGGTGAGTTTATTTTACGTATTGAAGACACCGATGTGGCGCGCAGCACGCCTGAAGCCGTGCAAGCTATATTGGACGGCATGCAATGGCTGGGTTTGGACTACGACCAAGGCCCGTTTTATCAAATGCAGCGTATGGACCGCTACAAAGTTGTCATACAAAGCATGTTGGCGGCAGGCAGTGCCTACTATTGCTACAGCAGCAAGGAGGAATTGGAAGCCTTGCGTGAACAGCAGATGGCGCAAAAATTGAAGCCGCGCTACGACGGTAAATGGCGTCCGGAGCCGGGCAAAGTATTGCCTCATCCGCCTGCTGACATCACCCCGGTTATCCGTTTTAAGAATCCGCAAGACGGCGTGGTGGCATGGGATGACTTGGTTAAAGGTCGCATAGAGATTGCCAATAGCGAATTGGATGATTTAATCATCGCTCGTGCTGATGGCACCCCCACCTACAATTTTTGCGTGGTGGTCGACGACAGCGACATGGGCATTAGCCAAGTCATACGCGGTGACGATCACGTCAATAATACCCCACGTCAAATCAATATGTTGCGTGCCTTGTCCGAGATAGACAGCAGCATACAGGTTCCGCAATACGCCCACTTATCCATGATATTAGGCAGCGATGGGCAAAAGCTATCCAAGCGGCATGGCGCGGTCAGTGTCATGCAATACCATGAAGACGGCTATTTGCCAGAGGCGGTCATCAATTACTTGGCTAGGCTAGGCTGGAGTCATGGCGACGAAGAGGTATTCAGCAAGCAGCAATTTGCTGCTTGGTTTGATTTGGATCACATTACGCCATCGGCCGCACAATTTAATACTGAAAAACTCAACTGGCTCAATGCCCATTACATTAAGCAAGCCGAGCCTGCGGCCTTGCTGGCAGACCAATTGCAGCGTTTGGCAGTAAGAGGGGTGCTGGCGCCGGATGCGGCTAAGTTGTCAGCGGGCATCGCTTTGTATAAAGAAAGGGTGAATACCCTGAACGAATTGGCTGATGGCTTAGTCTATTTCTTTGCAAAACCCAGTTTGGATGCCGCCGCCGTTGAGAAACACTTAACGCCAGATATCATGCCGGTGCTGGCTGATTTAAGCGCGGCATTAAATGCGTGCGATTGGCAGGCTGAAGCCATACACCAAGTCATTAATGACGCGGTTACTAAAAATGGCTTGAAGTTTCCAAAATTGGCCATGCCGCTACGTGTTGCTATCACTGGTATCGCGCAGTCACCCAGCATAGATCAGGTTATGGCTATATTGGGTAAAGAAGCAGTCTTAGCCAGATTGCAGGCCGTACTAAAATAGCGTGTGGCTTTTGTTTAACGAGCTTGGTCAGCTATGGCTCTAATTTGTAAGCAGCGTATTATCAACAGCAGTTTTTATTTAACTCCAAACAATAGGAGACACCATGAATCACAAAGGGCAAATGTTACAAGACCCGTTTCTTAACGCCTTACGTAAAGAACACGTCGCTGTATCTATCTATCTCGTCAACGGCATTAAATTACAAGGTCAGGTTGATTCATTCGATCAATACGTGATTTTGCTTAAAAATACCGTCACCCAAATGGTTTACAAGCATGCCATTTCAACCATCGTGCCAGCACGCATGGTGGCATTTAGTTCTACTGAAGATGCCGAATAACAACCGTTCAATCCACGTGGTTCTGTAAACCTTGAAAGATTTGTTTGAGCGACCTGGCGGCTTTGATGCTGCCATTATGGTGAGCGTGGACTTTGGTGATCACGACTACCAAGAAAGTTTGCACGAACTCAGGCAGTTAAGTTTAACGGCCGGTTTGGCCATACGCGGCACCGTTGAAGCCAAGCGGGCTGCGCCTGATGCTAAGTACTTTATAGGCAGCGGCAAAGCCGATGAGCTGGCGCAAATGATGCAAGCCAGTGTAGCCAATATTGCGGTGTTTAATCATGACCTGTCGCCATCCCAACAGCGAAATTTAGAGCGGCTATTGCAAGCGCGGGTGGTGGATAGAACCGGCTTAATTTTAGACATATTCAGTCAGCGCGCACAAAGCCACGAAGGTAAATTGCAAGTGGAGTTGGCTCAGTTAGAGCATTTGTCTACCCGCTTGGTGCGCGGTTGGACCCATTTGGAACGGCAAAAAGGCGGCATAGGCGTGCGCGGCGGGCCTGGTGAAACGCAGTTGGAATTGGATAGGCGCATGCTGCGCGTGCGGGTTAAGCAATTGCGTGAGAAGTTACTAAAGCTCAAAGCCCAGCGAGGCATGCAAAGACGGGCGCGCAAACGCTCCAATGTGATGACGGTATCCTTGGTTGGCTACACCAATGCCGGTAAATCCACCGTGTTTAATCGCTTAACCAAGGCCGATATTTACGTAGCCGATCAGTTGTTTGCTACCTTGGATACCACCACGCATAAAATTTACATAGCCGATTGCGGTTCGGTGGTGTTGTCCGATACCGTGGGCTTTATTAAGCATTTGCCGCATGCCTTGGTGGAAGCCTTCGGCGCAACCCTAGAAGAGGCGGTGCAGGCTGATCTGCTCTTGCACATAGTCGATACCGCCAGCACCAACCGCGATGAACAAATTGCCCAAGTGAATAAGGTCTTGGCTGAGATAGGAGCGGCCAATGTGCCGCAAATTCTAGTGCACAATCAGATAGATCGAGTGGGCTTGATGCCTGCAATTAGCCGGGATGAATATGGTAGAATTAGCAGCCTACACGTTTCCGCTAAAACCGGCGAAGGAATGGATTTGTTAAGAATGGCCATAGCTGAACATGGTCAATATTTGCAAAAGTTAAGTACGGAAGAAAGTGCGTATGCTTAAGTCAAAGTTAGCTCATGATGGATTTTGGAGTGTTAAATGATTAAATTTCCTGGCTGGTTACAGGGTAATAACGATGGTCCACCCGATTTGGACCAAGTAATGCGCGATTTAAGCCGAAAAATTAATAATTTATTTGGTAAGGGCGGTGGCAATCAGCCTAACCGTCAGCCTAACAAGCCAAGCAATGGGGACGATGCGATGCCGGCCTTGCCGGTGTTGCCTATCGTGGCCGTCGTGGTGCTGGTCTGGTTAGGCACCGGTTTCTATATCGTAGATCAAGGTTCATTGGGCGTGGTAAAGCGCTTTGGTAATTTTGTGGAAACCGCTGAGCCGGGCCCGCGCTGGCATTTACCGTATCCGTTTGAATCGGCTGACGTGGTCAACATGGAGCAGGTGCGTCGATTGGAAGTTGGCTACCGCAGCGCAGGCGAAGGCAGTGGCAGCAAAGTCAAGCAACCTAAAGAGGCCTTAATGCTAACCGAGGATGAAAACATCATCGATTTGCAATTCGCCGTGCAATACAACTTAAAAAATGCCAAAGATTATTTGTTTAACAACCGTTCAACCGATGAAGCGGTGATGTCAGCCGCTGAAACCGCCATTCGTGAAGTGGTGGGTAAAAGTAAATTGGATGACTTGTTGCAAAAAGGCTTAGCGGATACCTCTGAGCGCATGCAAATCATATTGGATAGCTACAAAACCGGTGTAAACATCACCAGCGTGTCCTTGCAAAGTGCGCAACCGCCTGAGCAAGTGCAAGAAGCCTTTGAAGACGTTAACCGGGCTAACCAAGACAACCAAAGGCAGATTAATGAAGGTCAGGCCTACGCCAATGACATCATTCCTAAGGCGCGCGGTACCGCATCCAGGTTATTGGCTGAAGCGGCCGGTTACAAATTGAAGATAGAAAGCGAGGCCAAGGGTAATGCCAGTCGCTTTGAGCAAATTCTAGTGCAGTATAAAAAAGCACCGGAAGTCACGCGGCAACGTTTGTTTTTAGAGGCGCAAGAACAAATCTTGTCTAGCGTGAGCAAGGTGGTGGTCGACCAAAAAGGCGGCAACAGCATGCTGTATTTGCCATTGGATAAATTGATCAATGCAACTGAAGAAGCGGCCGTGCAAAAATCGCAATCCTTGCAATCGCTTAATCCACAAGCGGCGGCGGCAGCAGAGCCGGCGCTAACGACCGATCGTACACGCGACGCTTTTCGCAGTCGTGACAGAGAAAGCAGGTAGGAGCCGGCCATGAAAAATTCAACTAATGTACTAGTAGGCCTAGTGGCCGCCTTGTTTTTGTTCTCCAGTTCGGCATTTACCGTCGATCAAACTCAGTTTGTTATCGTGCAGCGCTTGGGGGAAATTGTCTCGGTTAAAAAGCAACCCGGTATGCATTTCAAATTGCCTATCGTGGACAATCTAAAATACTTCGACAACCGTATTTTGACGCTGGATTGGGAACAACCGGCTAAATTCATTACCAGTGAAAACAAATACATGATGGTCGATTCGTTTGTTAAGTGGCGCATCATAGACCCAGCTAAATACTACGTGTCTATCAAAGACGGTGGCGAAGCAGCAGCCGAAGACCGCTTGTCTAAAGTAGTTAACGCCGGATTACGTGCTGAATTTGGTAAGCGCACTGTGCACGATGTGATTGCCGGTGAACGCGGCACCATCATGGATAATTTGCGTAAACGCGCCGATATGGAAGCGCGGCAAATTGGTATACAAGTGGTGGACGTGCGTTTAAAACGTGTTGATTACGCGGAAGAGATTAGCAAGTCGGTGTTTGACCGCATGATCGCCGAGCGTAAACGTTTGGCCAATCAGTTGCGTTCAGAAGGCTCGGCGGCTTCAGAGAAGATACGTGCGGATGCCGACAAGCAACGCGAAGTGATCATCGCCGAGGCTTACCGCGATGCGCAAAAAACCAAGGGTGAGGGCGACGCTACGGCTGCAGCCATTTATAATCAAGCCTATGGTAAGAATCCGGAGTTTTACGCTTTCTACCGCAGTACCGAAGCGTATAAAAACACCTTTAAAAGCAAGAGCGATGTCATGGTCTTAGACCCTAGCTCAGACTTTTTTAAATACATGCGCAGTCCGAATAAAAAGTAATTCGGCAAACTAATTAGAGAGCATAAAAAGTGCAGGCCAGTCTTTTTACCGCCGTGGGCTTGATGTTGGTTTTAGAAGGCTTGATGCCCTTGCTGTTACCGCAATCATGGCGCGAGGCTTTTCAACGTTTGATGGCATTTAAAGACGGCCAACTGCGTTTTGTTGGCTTGTTGTCGGTGCTAGCCGGCCTGCTATTGATTTGGGTAACTAACCGTTAAAGATGAGAAAAAATGCGTAATTGGCTGCTTCCAGAATACATAGAAGACGTGCTGCCGGCTGAGGCGGCGCGTATTGAAACCATGCGTCGCTGCTTGCTCGATTTGTTTCGTGTGCACGGTTACCAATACGTTATTCCGCCTATGCTGGAATACATGGAATCATTGATCACCGGTGCCGGTCACGATTTGGACCTGGCTACCTTTAAAGTGGTGGATCAATTAAGTGGCCGTTTGATGGGGGTGCGGGCCGACATGACGCCACAAGCCGCCCGTATCGATGCGCACTTGCTTAATCAGCAAGGCATTACGCGACTTTGTTATGCCGGCAGCGTGGTACGCACCAAGCCCGATGGCTTAGCGCAAACGCGTGAGCCCTTGCAATTAGGTGCCGAGCTATACGGCCACGCAGGCGTGGCCAGCGACATTGAAATTCAGCGCCTGTTAATACTAGCCTTGCACGCCATGGGCGTGAATCAGGTGCACATGGATTTCAGTCATGTGGATATTTTTGGCAGTTTGATTGCGGCCAGCAGCGTGGATCCGCAGTTAGAACAAGAATTGTATGCCGCCTTGCAGAGCAAAGATCAGTCTAGCGTAGCCAGCCTAACGCAAAGCTTGGATAAGCCTACTCGTGAAGCCTTGTTGCAGTTAACCGAACTCAATGGCGATCAAGCGATATTGCAAAAAGCGGCCAAGGTGCTGCCTGCCATGCCGGCGATCAAAGCGGCTTTAGCGAGCTTAACCGCCGTCAGCCAAGCCCTTGCAGATTTGGATGTCAGCTTGAGTTTTGATTTAAGTGAATTACGCGGTTACCACTACCACAGTGGCATGGTCTTCGCCGCCTATGCCCAAGGTTACAAGGGGCCATTGGCATTAGGCGGTCGCTATGATGAAGTGGGTTCGGCATTTGGTCGAGCACGTCCGGCAACCGGCTTTAGCTTGGATTTGCGTGGCGTGGTGACGGCCTTGGCGCCAGCATCCTTGCCAACAGCCATCTTTGCGCCTGCGCAAGGCGATGCTGGCTTGCAGGAAAAAATCGCTGCATTAAGGGCAGAAGGTCATATCGTTATTCAAGCTTTGCCTGACACAGGCCACGATGTAAAAGAATTAAATTGCGACAGGAAGTTAGCCCATTACAACTCCGGTTGGCATGTCATGCCCATCGATAGCGATAAGAATTAAGCAAACTAGCAGGCGCAGCACTCAGCACACTCTCAAATTAAAATTATAAAGTTAAAGTTATGGCAAATAAGGCAGCAAAAAACGTCGTCGTTATCGGTACGCAGTGGGGCGATGAAGGCAAGGGAAAAATAGTCGATTGGCTAACCGATCACGCCCAAGGCGTGGTGCGCTT
>CAJBBQ010000059.1 GCA_903951385.1 uncultured Pseudomonadota bacterium | reverse complement strand
GCATAGACCAAACGATGCCGCATGATCTGAGATTTGCCTGAAAAATGCGCGCTGCTAATGCTTAAGCTAAAATGCCCGCCGCCTTGATTGCCTGCATGCCCGGCATGCAAAGCGCTGTCGTCTTGTATGCTTAAGTCCAGCGGCTCTAATGCCTGCAAACGCTGCTTGATAAGGTCGGTTAAATTCATCCGCTTAAGCCGGTAAGGTTTTTCTGAAGGGTTTGACCGACACCTGAGCGTAAACCCCTGCGCTGACAAAAGGGTCGTTGTTAGCCCATTCTGTGGCCTGCGCTAAATTGGCAAATTCGGCAATGATGAGGCTGCCAGTGAAACCAGTCGGGCCTGGGTCGACATTATCTATGGCCGGAAACGGCCCCGCCAGCAATAAACGACCGGCTTCTTGCAAGGCTTGCAAGCGGGCGAGGTGAGCTGGCCTTGCGGCCATGCGTTTGTCTAAGCTATTGGGCGTGTCTTCGGCAACGATGGCGTACCACATTATTGCTCACCGCCTTTTGGCTCTTCTATGAGGTAATTTTTCAAGGCCAAACTCTGGCCTATGATGAATAAAAACATAATCAAGGTGACGCCAAATAGCTTGAAATTCACCCAGGTGTTTTCATCGAAATTAAAAGCCACGTAGAGGTTTAAAAAGCCCAATGACACTAAAAAAATCACCCAAGCATAATTGAGCTTAGTCCAAATGGCCGCTGGGGCATCTATCATTTTGCCCATCATTTGTTGTATGTAGTTTTTCTTGAAAAATAAATTGGACAGCAAGAGCACCGCGGCCATGATCCAGTAAAGCACGGTGGGTTTCCACATGATGTAGCTTTTGTCGTGCAAAATCAGCGTGATGCCACCTAGCAGGGCAATAATGGCGCCGCTAACCAGCAGCATTTTTTCCACTTTGCCGTGGCGCAGTTTGCTGTAAATGATTTGCCCTAAGGTGGCTAAAATGGCGACCGCCGTGGCAGTAAAAATACCAAAAAACTTAAAGGCAATGAAAAATAAAATGACGGGAAACAGGTCAAACAAAAACTTATTCATAGTGGGTGTGGGTTCGCTTTCTAGGCTGCTCGGGGCAAGAAAAAATCAATGATTATCTATGCTTTAGTGTGAGTCGTTATTTTGCTATGATTGATGCTGTGTCGCAAGGCGTATTTTTCTTCCAGCTTTACCCTATTGGTCTTTAATTCAACTCGTTCATGCCCTTAAATTTCGATTTACATGCCCACTCTAGCGTGTCCGATGGCTTGTTAAGCCCGGCCGACTTAGTAGCTTACGCCGCCGCTAAGGGCGTCAACGTCTTGGCCTTGACCGATCACGATGACATCAGTGGTTTGCCAGCAGCCCAGGCCGCCGCTGAAACGCACAACATCGACTTGATTAATGGCGTGGAAATTTCCGTGACATGGAAAAAGCGCACCTTGCACATCGTTGGTTTAAACATAGACCCAAACAACCTTGCCTTGCAACAGGCCTTAGCCCTAGTGCGCATAGCGCGGGATGAGCGGGCGCAGCAAATGGGCGAGGGCCTGGCTAAAGCCGGGATAGCCGATGCCTACCAAGGCGCGAAACGCTTGGCTAAGCAAAGCATTATTACCCGTGTGCATTTTGCCCGTTACTTGGTGGAACTGGGCTTGGTGAAGGACACCAAGTCGGTGTTTAAGAAGTATTTAGTGAAAGGCAAGCCTGGCTTTGTTGAGCACCAATGGATGGATTTACAGCAAGCGGTTGAGCTCATTACGCAAAGCGGTGGCACGGCTGTGATTGCCCACCCTGGCCGCTACGATTTGGGTTCGGTCAATATGTTGCAATTGCTGCATGAATTTAGAAGTTACGGTGGCGTGGCCATAGAAGTGGTGACCAGCAGCCACACCCCGCCGCAATACCAGCAGTTCGCTAAGTTGGCCCACCAATTTAGCCTGAAGTCTTCACAAGGGTCGGATTACCACGGCCCTGGCATCAGCTTTATGGAGATGGGCCGTTTGGCGGACTTGCCTAGCAACTGCGTACCGGTTTGGCAAGATTGGCCACAGTTTCAAGCCATGCAATAGCCGATTTAACATCGATGGACCATGTCGCAACTTTTTAATATTAATTTAGCCAATCCGCAAGCGCGTTTGATCACCCATACAGCGGAGATATTGCAGGCCGGTGGGGTGATCGCTTATCCCACTGACTCGGGTTATGCCTTGGGCTGCATGATAGGCCACAGCGATGCCCAAGCACGCATACGGCAAATCCGTGCGGCGGATGAGCAGCATCTGTTTACCTTGGTTTGCCGTAATTTAGCCGAGTTAGGCAATTACGCCATAGTCAGTAACAGCCAATTTCGTTTGCTTAAAGCCAACACGCCAGGCGCTTACACCTTTATTTTGAATGCCACGCGTGAAGTGCCGCGTAAACTGCAACACCCCAAGCGCAACACCATAGGCTTACGCGTGCCAGAACACGCCGTAGTGCAAGCCATATTGGAAGCCATTAATGCGCCATTGTTAAGCATGACTTTGTTGTTGCCTGATGAAGAAGAGATGCTGACGCAAGCTTGGGAAATACGCGAGAAATTAGAGCACAGCGTGGACCTGGTAATCGATGTTGGCCATTGCGTGGCCGGCGCCACATCGGTAATTAATTTAACCCAAGATGTGCCAGAATTAATCCGTGCGGGTTTAGGCGATTTAGGCCCGTTTGGTTTGGCATAAAATAAGGAAAGCGATTAGATGGAATTATCCCTCATACAAAAAATCATTATTTACGCACCACCGGTAATATTTGCTATCACCGTGCATGAAGCGGCACATGGCTATGCCGCCAAGTATTTTGGCGACATGACTGCTTACCAAGCCGGTCGCATCAGCTTAAATCCGCTTAAACACATCGACCCGTTTGGCACCATCTTATTGCCGGCCATGACCATACTATTGGGCGGCATTTTATTCGGCTGGGCCAAACCGGTGCCGGTTAATTTCAGCCGTTTGCGCCATCCCAAAAAAGACATGTTGTGGGTGGCCGCCGCCGGGCCTGCATCCAATTTTGTCATGGCGCTATTTTGGGCCTTGGTCTTGAAATTAACCATGGACTCCCCGTCATTCATGGCCGAGCCATTGAGCTTGATGGCCAAGGCCGGCATAGGCATTAATATCGTGTTGATGGTATTGAATTTATTGCCATTGCCGCCACTGGACGGTGGCCGCATTGCCGTCAGTTTGCTGCCCATGCATTTGGCTAGGCCGTTTGCGCAGATAGAGCGTTTTGGCTTCATTATTTTGCTGG